>SPJO01000038.1 GCA_006844635.1 Methylophilaceae bacterium
GACAACACCAGCAATACCAAAAGCAGCTTCCATTAACACCATAGCAATCAGCAACTCCCAAGCGCTCGCTCTAATCTGCCCACCAATAATGCGTGCGTTTAAGAAATATTCCAGCTTATGGATAATAATTAAAAATGCGAGTGAGCCGATGGCTACAGCTAATGATTGACTCATGCTGACAATCACAATCACGGTATTGGAAATTAAGTTGCCAACAACAGGGAGTAAACCAACAATAAAAGTGATGGCGATAATCGTTTTGGTAAATGGCAGTTCAACACCCATTAAAGGCAGCACTATTGCTAAGTAAATACCCGTCAACGTTGCGTTAATTGCTGAAATACGTACTTGTGCAAAGACGATATTCCTAAACGCATTACCGAAGAGTGTAAACCGATCCAACATCACCTGTGCAAACGGTTTATGCTTACCATGGTTCACCGTCTCGCTTAGCGCCACCATGCCTCCAATCACCATTGCAATGAGAATGTGGGCAAATTGACGCCCTGCTTCCGCGCCGACAAACTGTAAATCCCTCGAGTGGTCTCTTAGCCAGCCCGTGACCATTTGCTGTAGCTTCACAGCATCCGCAGGTAAATGCGAATCAACCCATGTTGGCAGTATTTGCCTTGAATCTTCAATAATTTGCGCCATTCTGGCAATTAAACTGGTAAGGCTACCTGAATCAGAGCGAAGAAATGAGCTTAGACTTGCGCCCGCTAGTACCAATAATCCAATAATGATGGCGGCAATAAAGCCAACAGCAATAATTTTGGCAATATTACCAGGCAGCCTAGGTGCAATATGCGGTGCGATAATGTGTACTAACTCAAAGACAAGCAAACCTGCCAACAAGCCTGGCAACAAGTCGAATTTAAGTACAAACATCATGGCTAAACCCATGATAATCCATGCAGCTGTTTCTAGCTTTGTTGCTTTTTTAATGGCCATATTGCGTACTAAACCTATCTATTAATGTTTGTTTGTCGGTCATTGGCAATCGTATTTTAACGCTGACTGCCGCATCAAATGTTTTATCAATGATTGTGCCATTAAGCTGCTTAACCACTCTAGTTAATTCATCTACGCGTTTATAGTCTATGGTAAGTGCTACCTCATCCATCTCAACATAATCCACCATTTGCGTAGATTCTATTGCCATTTTTGCTGTACCGCCATAAGCGCGTACTAAGCCGCCCTTACCTAAGTTAATTCCACCATAATACCGAATCACACCCACACAGACATTAACTAAATCACGGCCTTCCAACATTTGTAGTATGGGCATACCAGCAGTACCAGACGGTTCACCTGCATCTGAGAAGCGTGGCACGAGGCCTTCTGGCGTTTTAATGCGGAAAGCGTAGGCCAAATGATGGGCATTTTGATTTTTGTTGGCGATAGCGCGTAAAAACGAAGCGACTTCCTCCTCTGACTGGCAATGGCTCACCCAAGCAAGAAACTTAGATTTATTAATCGTTTGTTCTGCAGCGCCAACTTCAAGTATGGTTTGCATCAAGACAAACCCGTAATATTACCTTCAGTATCGACGTCGATACCAATGCTAGCAGGTTGTTTAGGCAAGCCTGGCATAATCATGATGCTGCCGCAGATCACCACAATAAAACCTGCGCCATGCGATAAGCGCAGTTCTGTCACCGCTAAAGTATGGCCAGTTGGGGCATTACGTGCTTTCGGGTCTGTGCTAAATGAGTACTGTGTCTTGGCAATACAGACTTGGAAATGACTATAATCCTTGCTAAGCGTTTCTAACTGCGCGGCAGCCTGCTCACTCAATTCAACACTCGCTGCACCGTAAATTTTTTGTGCAATGGTTTCAATTTTTGAAAGTAATGGCGCATCATCTGGATACAACAACTTAAATTGTGACGCCTGCGCATCAATCACGCGAACAACTTCATTGGCAAGATCAACCGCTCCCTTACCACCTTCAGCCCAATGCTTACAAACAACAGCGGTGCTACCTAACGCCTCAACCGCGGCTTTCACCGCTTCTACTTCTGCTTGCGTATCATGCGTAAAGTGGTTAATCGCCACGACAGCTTGCATACCAAACTGTTCATGTAAATTATTAATATGTCTCTTTAAATTATTGATTCCTATATTTAAATTATCAATATCTTCATTGTTTAAGTCTTGCAACTCAACTCCGCCGTGATACTTCAGCGCACGAATGGTGGCCACAATAACCACTGCATCTGGCTTGAGGCCCGACTGACGACATTTAATATCAAAGAACTTTTCCGCGCCTAAATCAGCACCAAAACCTGCTTCGGTCACGACATAATCCGCCATTTTCAATGCCGCCTTACTCGCCGCCACAGAGTTACAGCCATGTGCAATATTTGCAAACGGCCCACCGTGAATAATCGCTGGATTATGTTCTAAGGTTTGCACCAAGTTGGGCTGAAAAGCATCTTTCAATAAGGCAGTCATCGCCCCTTCTGCTTGCAAATCACTAGCTAAAATTGGCTTGCCTGCTGTAGAACGCGCCACTTGAATATTACCCAAGCGTTTTTTTAAATCACTCAAACTTTCTGCCAAGCAAAACACAGCCATGACTTCACTCGCAACAGAGATATCAAAACCGCTTTTCGTTTCATGCCTAATTTGATGCAATTCAATATTTCGTAATGCGCGATCATTCATATCGACACAACGACGCCAGCTAATCTTTTCCAGGTCAATGTCCAGCGTATTGCCATGGTGAATATGATTGTCAATCAGCGCGGCTAATAAGTTATTCGCAGCAGTAATCGCATGAAAATCACCGGTGAAGTGCAAATTGATATTTTCCATCGGTACTACTTGCGCATAACCGCCACCTGCAGCGCCGCCTTTAATACCAAACACAGGTCCTAAGGATGGTTCCCGTATGCAAACCAATGCTTTTTTACCGATATGATTCAATGCATCAGTTAAGCCAATTGTCGTTGTGGTTTTACCTTCGCCAGCAGGTGTCGGGCTCATGGCTGTGACCAAAATCAGCTTACCATCCGCCTTGCGCTTTAACTGATCGGTATACGCAGGGCTCAACTTCGCCATATGGTGCCCATAAGGCACTAAGTCTTCATATTGAATCGCTAGTTTTTCTGCGACTTCACCAATCGGTTTAAGCTTTGTCGCTTGCGCAATTTCTATATCTGACAACATAACAAGCCGCCCTTCACATTAAAATAATTCACATCAATTCTTTTCCATAACTGGTATCAGGATACTTTCATAAACTGCATGGTCTTCCTCATGATGTTTAACTCAGCAATCTGCTTACTTAAATATCGTCCCTAAAATACCTCTTACAATCACGCGCCCTAGTGATGTGCCTGCAGCTCTTGCTAATGATTTTGCCGCACTTTCCAGCACAGAGTCTGAGCGTTTTGACCTAGCGCGACCTTTTTTCTTACCTAAAACGCCACCCCAATCAAAGCTTTTATCATCATCCTCTTTTTCCGCTTCGGCTTCATCCTTGGCGGCTTTATCCGTTTTTGCTTTTAAGATTTCATAAGCGGACTCTCTATCAATAACCTTGTCATAAACGCCTTTCACTGGCGAACTAGCAATCACTGCCAAGCGTTCAGCTTCTGTTGCCGGGCCAATGCGACTTTCTGGTGGGCAGACATAAGTGCGCTCTACTGGACTCGGCGCGCCCTTTTCATCGAGAAAAGAAACTAAAGCCTCCCCAACCGCTAGCTCTGTGATGGCAGTCTCAACATCGACGTTAGGGTTGATTCTAAAGGTCTCAGCGGCAGCTTTTACTGCCTTTTGATCTCGCGGCGTAAACGCACGCAAAGCATGTTGAACACGATTCCCAAGTTGACCAAGCACTATATCGGGTATATCAAGCGGATTTTGGCTAACGAAATAAACCCCTACGGCTTTGGATCGAATCAAGCGAATCACTTGTTCAATTTTACGCATCAACGCCTTTGGCGCATCAGTAAATAACAAATGTGCTTCGTCAAAAAAGAATACCAGTTTCGGTTGATCTAAATCACCCGCTTCTGGCAAATTTTCATAGAGCTCAGAAAGCATCCATAGCAACAAGGTGCCATAGACCTGCGGTGAATTAAATAAGCGGTCGGAAGATAATATATTGATAACACCTCTGCCTTGCGCATCGGTTTTAAGCATATCGTCCAAATTAATGGCAGGCTCACCAAATAGCAAATCACCACCCTCGGTTTGGAGTTGCAACAAGCTACGTTGAATAGCACCGACACTACCAGAAGAAATATTACCGTACTCAGATTTATATTCGTCGGAGTTGTCAGCTGCATGCTGCATCATCTTGCGCAAATCTTTTAGGTCTAACAACAACCAGCCTTCATCATCAGCAATCTTAAATACTGCATTTAAAACACCAGTCTGCACCGCATTTAAATCCAACATACGTGCGAGTAACAAAGGGCCCATTTCAGCCACTGTCGTACGGATGGGGTGCCCTTTTTCGCCAAACACATCCCAAAAGGTTACAGGTGAAGCTTGAGGTGAGAAGTCATTGAGTTTGAGCAGTTCAATACGTTCACTAACTTTCTTATTCTCGCCGGCTGGCTGACTCATACCGGATAAGTCGCCTTTAACATCAGCCATAAAGACTGGCACACCTATTTTAGAAAAACCTTCCGCTAATGTTTGTAGTGTAACGGTTTTACCAGTACCCGTCGCACCAGCTATCATGCCATGCCGGTTTGCCATGCTCGGTAGTAAAAAACTACTCTTCTCTAAATTCTTGGCGATTAATATCGGCTCACTCATCCAGCTGACTTTCGGTAAATTATTCTGATGCGTCTATGTTACTTAAAACGGCTTCTCTTGTCTTAGCTATCTGCTGGCTAATTTCTTTTTCAGTTTGAGTGTCAGCTTCAATTGATTCCCAGTTTTTCTCCCAAGCATTATATAAAAGCTGGCTTTCCTTCTTCGCCTTCTGCTTGAGTAGATGACTAAGGTCTCTTACCATCGTGACATGCTTCCATCCTTCAATGGGGTTGCCACGTATCTTATCTCCGGAATAATGAGCGTAATTAACGACCGTTTGAAGCTCGCCTAAGTTTTTGAGCACTTCAAACGCAGCAATACGCATATTTTGATTGATTTCATTTTGATTCGCTTGCCAGGAGTTATAACTTAACCCGACGATTGCAGCAATGAGGCTAACAACGGCAACACTATGTTTAAGCAGTTGCTTGACCCAGCCACGCTCACTAAATTTAATCTTGGCCTTCTGTCGAGCCACGTTTAGAAATCCCCTTCACTCGCCCTATGCATAATTTCTATTAATGAATCCTCTAAGTCTTGCGCAGATTTTTTTGCCCGTTCTGTGGGGTTCTTAATGCTTTTCAAGTCAAAAGTTGGTCGGTCGAGTCCGAGATAAAGCTTCATTTCATTGTTAGCATCCGGCTTTTCATACACAGCGATTCGGCAAGGTGCGAACACTAAGAATTCTGGGTGATCCAGAAGAATATCCATTCCCATCGTTAAATTACAATAGGTGTACACTTCTTTGATACCTTGCGGATCTACTTCGCGATTTCTAATGTTTTCGTCAATATAGAAGTTATGTGCATTAGCAAAATTCATCCCTTCTGAAATAGACTTAAGACTATCAATAACATCTTCATGACTCACACCTTCCTTAACTTCAACTTCATATAAGGCACTATTAGGGTCTATGCCTGAGTTTTGTGTGGCCGAAGTAGTATCCGCTTGTTGCTCTGTAGAGCACCCGAAAATAGTAAAAGAGAGGATTGCTGCCAGTAGAAGTCGGTACATACACATCCTTAAATTTAGTTTTTTAATGATTGGGGCGTGTTATTTTAAATGCATCATCAATGGCTTTGCGATCATAGCTTGGTGCAATCATGCTAATAAATCCGTATAAATAGCCACGCATAAAAGTGTCTTTTCTCACACCGAGAAAAGTTGTACTCTGTGGAAATAAGTGACTACAGTCGAGGCGAGTTAGTTCCTTATCTCTATTTTCATCATAAGCCATATTAGCCACTAAACCGATGCCTAAGCCTAAATTCACATACGTTTTAATCACATCAGCATCAATGGCGGTGAGCACAACATTCGGCATAACACCGGCTTCATGAAAAACCTTAGATACAATCGTACTTCCCGTAAAGGCAAAATCATATGTGATTAATGGATAGCTAGCGATGGCTGCCAGAGTGAGTGGTGACGCCTTTTCTAATCGGTGACCTTTCGGCACGACGACACTACGGTTCCATTCGTAGCAAGGCAAACATAACAGCTGCCCCTCTTGGCTAATAGACTCTGTAGCGATGCCAATATCGGCTTCACCCTTCGCCACCATGCTAGTTACTTGCGTTGGATTACCTTGATGAATATTCAGTTTGACATGAGGATATGTATCCATGAATTGCTTAATTGCAGCAGGTAGCTTATAGCGCGCTTGTGTATGCGTCGTCGCAATGCTCAATACCCCAGTTTCAACCTTACTAAACTCATCCCCAACGCGCTTGATGTTTTGCATTTCCAACATCACGGTCGCGGCAAGTTTAATAATATGTTTGCCAGGCTCCGTAATGCCCGTTAAGCGTTTACCATTCCGTTGAAAAATTTGTAAATTGAGTTCATCTTCCAGTAGTTGTATTTGCTTGCTAACGCC
Organism: Methylophilaceae bacterium; assembly: GCA_006844635.1. Classification (GTDB taxonomy): domain Bacteria; phylum Pseudomonadota; class Gammaproteobacteria; order Burkholderiales; family Methylophilaceae. Next base: position 6,656 of record SPJO01000038.1, read on the forward strand.
TGGCTGAGAAGTATGCAAGGCCTCTGCTGCGGCAGAAATACTCAACCCCTGGCGCGCCACTTCATGTACATACTTTAGCTGGTGTAACTTCATTGAATGGTGTGTTTTCTTATGTCCTGCGTCATATCATACTCTATATAAGTAAATGGCATACCTAAATAATAAACTAATATTAAATACTTATATCAATAACTGTTATATTACGCGACTAATTGAAAATTGCACTACCTTTAAATGGATATTTACCAAATTTTTTCAGGCTTTATTGTTGGACTGTTGATCGGGTTAACTGGTGTGGGCGGCGGATCGCTCATGACACCTATTTTGTTAATCTTTTTCAACCAACCAGCGGCGGTCGCGGTCGGCACAGATTTACTCTATGCCGCCGTCACCAAATCTGCTGGTATTTTTGCCCATGGCAAGCTTGGTAATATTGACTGGCGCGTCGTTCGTTTGTTAGCAATAGGTAGCGTACCCGCTTCCATTATCACCTCCATTTATCTAAGCAACATGGACGTTTTCTCAGAAAGCGCCGTGACCACCATTAAGTTTTGGTTGGGCATCGCACTAATGTTAACCGCGCTATCAGTTGTTTTTCGTAATCAATTGGGACGCTTATCAAAATCAGGGCATTGGATTAAACCACAACACGCGGCACCTTTAACCATTACATTAGGTATCACATTAGGCTTCTTAGTTACACTGACATCAGTTGGCGCAGGCGCCCTTGGCGTCACTGCACTACTCATTCTTTATCCCAATCACTCAATTACTAAGATTGTCGGTACAGATGTCGCACATGCTGTACCACTCACCTTGGTCGCTGGCTTAGGCCACGTCACTATCGGCACGGTAGATTACTCATTACTCGGTACATTATTAATTGGCTCTATCCCTGGCATCTGGATAGGTAGTCATTTAAGCACCAGAGTTGCCGAACATTGGTTGAGGATACTACTGGCGGTCATCTTGGTTTATGTTGGGCAGAAACTAGCATTCCCAGAATTTAATGTGCTGTTTGGCATCACACTTTTACTACTTATTATTGTTTTAAAAGAATTAAAACACTGGCAAAACATAAGAGAAACTTAACTAAGCACTTAATAAAAAAGGGCTTTTAGATTAAAATAGAGGGCTAACTTTAATTAGCAAGATTCATGTATAAATACGACAAAATTGACCACCAACTAGTAAGTGAACGTGTTGCACAGTACCGCGACCAGACACGCCGTTATCAAGCTGGCGAACTCACAGAAGAAGAGTTCCGCCCTATCCGTTTGCAAAACGGTCTATATATCCAGAGACACGCGCCAATGTTGCGTATTGCCGTACCATACGGCATGCTGTCTTCTATACAGCTGCGTAAGCTAGCTGACATAGCCAAAAGATATGACAAAGGTTATGGTCATTTTAGTACACGTCAGAACTTACAGCTTAACTGGCCAAAACTAGAGGATGTACCTGATATTCTTGAAGAGCTAGCGAGTGTCGAAATGCACGCGATTCAAACATCAGGCAACTGCATTCGCAATATCACCACAGATCAATTTGTTGGCGTTGCGCCAGATGAAGTTGTTGATCCACGAGCGATTGCTGAAATTATGCGTCAATGGAGCACATTCCACCCAGAATTCGCACTGCTACCACGTAAATTCAAAATTGCCGTCTCTGGCACAACGAATGATCGTGCAGTTGTACAAATGCATGACATTGGTATGGAGTTCTTTAAAAACAAAAAGGATGAATTGCGTATTAAAGTTTGGGTTGGTGGTGGCTTAGGCCGCACACCAATCTTAGGCACTGTGATTCATGAAAACCTAAAATGGCAACATGCGCTTAGCTACTGCGAGGCGATTATCCGCACCTATAATATGCATGGTCGTCGTGATAATTCATATAAGGCGCGAATTAAGATTTTGGTAAAATCTTTAGGCATTGAAATATTCAAGCAACAAGTTGAAGAAGAATGGGCACACCTAAAAGATGGCCCACTAACGATTACGCAAGAAGAGCTGGACCGCGTTTCAGCTTACTTTGAGCCAATGCCTTATGAGAAATTAGAAGTACATGACGCTAGTTTTGATACAGCGGTTGCTAGTAACCCAGCTTTTGCCTCTTGGGTAAAACGTTGCACACATCCACATAAGAAAGATGGCTACCGTGCCGTAACACTTTCATTAAAACCACATGGTAAAGCACCAGGCGATGCCACAAGTGAGCAAATGGATATTGTGGCAGACTTAGCTGATGCTTATAGTTTTGGTGAGTTGCGTGTTTCTCATGAGCAAAATTTAATCTTAGCTGATGTTGAATTGGCTGATTTATTCGATGTTTGGGAAAAAGCACGTGAGCACGGTTTAGCAACGCCAAATATTGGCTTACTCACTGACATGATTTGCTGCCCAGGTGGCGATTTCTGCAGCTTAGCAAATGCGAAAAGCATTCCGATCGCAGAAGCCATTCAAATGCAATTTGATAACTTAGACTACTTGCACGATATCGGTGATATTGAATTAAATATCTCTGGCTGCATGAATGCTTGTGGCCACCACCACGTCGGTCATATTGGTATTCTAGGTGTCGATAAAGATGAAGAAGAGTTCTATCAAGTCTCTATTGGTGGAAAGCAAGGTAACGATGCTAGCCTAGGCAAGGTTATTGGTCGTGCATTTGCAGCAGACGAAATGCCTAGCGTAGTGGAAAAACTGATTGAAGTTTACCTTAAAGAACGCACAGCAGAAGAACGCTTTATTGATACCGTGCGCCGTATTGGCGCTGACCCTTTCAAAGCGCATGTTTATGCTGAGAAGGAGGCTGCATGAGCCAGTTAATTAAAGGAAATGCTATTGTGGCTGATGAATGGACACGTGTTATTCCACCTATTTATGGTGATGAGCCAGTACGTAAGCAAGCTGGTAAAGTGGTCATGTTCAAACTGCACGGCGAGGACACATTCACACAAAAGCAAATAGACGGTACAGAAATACCTGCTACAGGCAAGGTATTATTGCCCTTGCCTGTATGGCTAGCGAAAAAAGAAAGTCTCGCTAGCCGCATGGCTGCAGGAGAAATTGGCATCGTTTTGCAAACGCATGAGCCAATTGAAAACTTAGTGGCTGCATTTAGGGACTTAAACAGTCTGCCTGTAATCGCTGTTTATGTTGAAAAGTTTGCAGATGGTCGTAACTTCACACTCGGCAACCTACTCCGTACTCGCTATGACTTTAAAAATGAATTGCGTGCTGTAGGCGATATTATGCGTGACCAGTTATTCTTCTTAAAACGCTCTGGCTTTGATAGTTATGAGATTAAAGCTGGCCGCAATGCAGAAGAAGCCATTGCTAGCTTAAATGACTTCACACAGCCTTATCAAGGTGGCGTGAATGATGTGCCCGTTTGGCGCAGGATTGACCGGAGCCAAGCATGAGTTATAAACAAAACATTCGCAGGATGAGTCGATAATGACATTCGGCGTCAACATACTTAAGCCAACTAATAACCCAGCTACCTCGCCAGAACTCACCGATGCGCTTAAAGCAAGCGTGAAGGAAAAGCGTGCACAGGTCGTTGCATTACTAGCTGAAGCCAGCGAAACGTTTAAAAATATCACTTTTGCAAATAGTTATGGTGCTGAAGACATGGTGTTAACCGACATCATTGCTAAAGAAAAACTTAACATTGAGATTTTCTCTTTAGACACGGGGCGCTTACCGCCAGAAACGTATACGCTAATGGCTGAAGTAGAAAAAACCTATGAAACAAAGCCTGTTGTCTTTTTCCCTAAATACGAAGCAGTAGAAGAGTATGTGCGCACAAAAGGCATCAACGCTTTTTACGAAAGCATCGAGCTGCGCAAAGCTTGCTGCCATATGCGTAAAGTTGAACCGCTAAAACGCGCACTCGCTAATAAAGAGGCTTGGGTAACCGGCATGCGTGCTGAACAAGCAGCAACGCGCACCAGTTTACCGGCACGCGAATTTGACGAAGGTAACCAGTTAGAAAAATACAACCCGTTAAGCGACTGGACTGAACAAGAAGTCTGGGCTTATATCCGCATGTATGAAGTACCTTATAACGCATTGCACGATCAGTTCTATCCAAGCATTGGTTGTGGCCCGTGCACGCGAGCTGTTGCGATGGGTGAAGATATTCGATCTGGTCGCTGGTGGTGGGAAGACCCCAACAGCAAAGAATGCGGACTTCATGTAAAGAATTAGATACTTAAATTAAATTATTGATTATTATGAAAAATAAAACATTATCTCACCTTGATTGGTTAGAAGCCGAAGCGATTCACATCCTTCGCGAGGTTGCTGGCCAATGCAGCAACCCAGTCCTGTTGTTTTCAGGCGGCAAAGATTCACTATGCATCTTACGTCTAGCTGAAAAAGCATTCAGACCAGGTCGTTTCCCCTTCCCTTTAATGCATATCGACACAGGCCACAACTATCCTGAAGTGATTGAGTTTCGCGATAGGCGTGCAGCAGACCTTGGTGAGCGCTTAATTGTTCGCAAACTTGAAGACTCGATGGAACGCGGCACAATCGTCTTAAAGTCAGATGATGAACCACGCAACAAGCACCAATCAGTCACCCTTCTAGAAGCCATTGAAGAGTTTGAGTTTGACTGCTGTATTGGTGGTGCAAGACGTGATGAGGAAAAAGCACGCGCAAAAGAACGTATCATGAGTTTCCGTGACGAGTTCGGTCAGTGGGACCCTAAGAACCAACGCCCTGAGCTATGGAACTTATACAACGCACGTTCGCATAAAGGCGAAAACATTCGCGCCTTCCCTATTTCCAACTGGACAGAAATGGACGTTTGGCAATACATCGAACGTGAAAATCTAGAGTTGCCGAGTATTTATTTTGCACATGAACGCGATGTTATTATCCGTAATGGCGACATTATTCCAGCCAATGTGCAACTCACTACTGGTGAAGTCATTAACACACCTAAAGATGGCGAAGAAATCGTCAAAAAACAGGTTCGCTTTAGAACAGTCGGCGACATCACGTGCACAGCGCCTGTTTATTCGGATGCTGATACAACTAGCAAAATCGTCGTTGAAACGGCAAGCACAACTATTACAGAACGTGGCGCAACACGCTTAGATGATCAAACCTCTGAGGCCAGTATGGAGCAACGTAAGAAAGAGGGCTATTTCTAATGAGTACACCGATGCAAGATAACGATTCTTTATTGCGCTTTATGACATGTGGTAGTGTTGATGATGGTAAAAGCACCCTTATTGGCCGCTTATTACATGATACAAAAACCATTCTAACTGACACCATGTCCAGCATTTCGAAAACCTCGAAAAAACGCGGCATGGAAGTCGTCGATTTGTCGTTAATTACTGACGGCTTACAAGCAGAACGTGAACAAGGCATTACCATTGATGTGGCCTACCGCTACTTCAGCACAGGTACACGTAAATACATCATCGCTGATGCGCCTGGTCATGAGCAGTACACGCGTAATATGGTGACTGCAGCGTCGACAGCAAACTTAGCTATCATCTTGATTGATGCGCGTAAAGGCGTGCTAACGCAAACACGTCGCCATAGTTATTTAGCCCATTTAGTTGGCATTCCACACATCGTGGTTGCCGTAAACAAAATGGACTTGGTTGACTATAGCGAAGAAACCTACAACAAGATTTGTGCTGATTATATGCAGTTTGCTGAAGAAATCGGCCTTGCTAGTGCCAGAGACATTCGCTTTATCCCGATGTCTGCACTCAATGGCGACATGTTAGTTGATCGCCAAGAGAGTATGAATTGGTACACGGGCGAAACATTATTAGAAATGTTGGAAAAAGCACCAGCAGCACATACAGAACAGGATGAAAAATTCCGTTTCCCAGTGCAGTTTGTCTGTCGTCCACATGCCAGTGCTGATGCTGAGCTACATGATTTCAGAGGCTTTATGGGACGTGTTGAATCTGGTGATATTGCAATTGGTGACGAAGTGACCGTTTTACCTAACGGCTTAACATCCAAAGTCAAAGCGATACAAATTGGTGAAGATGTGATTCAAGCAGCACAGACGGAGCAAAGTGTCACCTTGTTGTTAGAAGATGAAATTGATACGTCTCGCGGAGACATGATTGTCAAAACAGGTGAACTGCCGCAAACAACCAAACAAATTGAAGCTTTTGTTTGCTGGCTATCAGAAACACCGCTCTCTCCTGCCAGAACTTATATTGTT
>SPJO01000039.1 GCA_006844635.1 Methylophilaceae bacterium
CGAATACCGCGTCCGCCGCCACCATTTGTGGCTTTTAGCATGACGGGGTAACCAACATTCCGAGCCAGCGCAATGGCTTCATCCAAATTGGCCAAGTTGCCATCACTACCAGGTGTGCATGGAATACCTGCTTTTGTCATGGCAGTGCGGGCTTGAATTTTGTCACCCATTTGTCGGATGACTGCACCACTTGGGCCGATAAAAGCGATGCCGCGTCTTGCGCAAATTTCCGCTAACTCGGGATTTTCAGATAAAAAACCATAACCAGGGTGCAGCGCATCGCAGCCTGCAGCTGTCGCAATGTTCACGATGTTATGTGCATTGAGATAACCAGCCACTGGGTCAGCACCAAGGCTATAAGCTTCATCTGCTTTTTTTACATGCAACGCTCTTCTATCGGCATCGGTATATATAGCTACTGATTTAATGCCCATCTCGGAACACGCGCGCACAATACGTACAGCAATCTCTCCGCGATTGGCTACAAGAATTTTTTTGAACACTCTATTGCCTTAATTTGTTGACTTCCTAACGACTGAATTGTATCACGCGAGCCCTTTCAGCTAAAGAGCAAAGCGGGTAAAATCCAATCAACGATTAACAATATATTTGTTCCAAGACATGAAGCCTACTGTAATTAACAACCTTGAAATAGCAAAAAAACAAGAATCACTAACAGGAAAAATCACCGCTAAGGGGTGCGACCGATTAATTGAAGGGATTGACCGCACCAAGCAGGATGACCTTGATATCAACTATCAGTTGTCGGGGCATGCATCAACGTTTCACTTGCCAAGTTTGCATCTGACTGTGAGCGCTTCACTGCCGCTTGTTTGTCAACGATGTTTAGAAGCGATGCAATTGGATGTTACTTTGTCTTTTGACTATGTGATTAGTGAAGAGGAGCCTGCGTCGTTTGATGGTGATGATGATGTTGATTGGATTGAAGCTTCTCGAGAAATGAACTTAAATGAATTGATTGAAGATGAGTTGTTAATTGCTATTCCATTGGCACCAACCCACGACCATGCATGTAAGCCCTTAAAGCTTGAAAGTGGCGAAAAACATAACCCTTTTGCTGCATTAAAGGACTTAGTTAAATAAATGATTAAATTCATTACGTTAAATACAATAAAAGCGCATAATATTGTGCGTTTTAGTTTGCACAAGCACAATAAATAGATTATTATTACGGATTAGCTGTTTAGAATGTGATTTGAGTAAGTCACTTCAAAATATGGCAAATTAATTTTTAGTTTGGAGTTTTAGCATGGCAGTTCAACAGAACAAAAAGACACCTTCAAAGCGCGGTATGCATCGTTCGCACGACGCTTTAACAAACCCAGCTCTAGCAGTAGAGCCAACAACAGGTGAAACACACCTGCGTCACCACGTAAGCCCAAGTGGCTTTTATCGTGGCCGTAAGGTAATGGCAACAAAAGGCGAATAAAAGCTTCGTGTGATTGAAGATTAATACAATTTTCAATCACTCAAAACACGCCGCGACTATGAAGATAGCGCGGCGTTTGTTTATTTGATATATGTACTCTTATCATCGCAAACAAAATTTGCTTGTTAGCCACAAGGTGTAGTTACTATGGATATTACTTTAGCAATTGACGCAATGGGTGGCGATCATGGCCCTCACGTTACCGTACCTGCGGCACTCAAAGCCCTCGCCGAAGACGATCAACTTAATATCGTGCTGGTAGGGCTCGAAGATGCTATTCAAGCAGAATTAAAGGCACATAAAGCATCAACCAGTTCAAGGTTGCGTATCCATCACGCCAGTGAGGTTGTGCTAATGGATGAGTCGCCACAAAGTGCCATGAAGAATAAAAAAGATTCCTCTATGCGTGTGGCCATCAACCTTACCAAAAGTGGCGAGGCTAATGCTTCCGTCAGTGCAGGTAATACTGGCGCACTAATGGCAACAGCGCGATTTGTGTTAAAGACCTTGCCAGGTATTGAGCGGCCTGCCATTGCATCTGTACTACCTTCAGAAACAGGTAGCACCTATATGTTAGACCTTGGCGCTAACGCTGATTGCACTGCAGAGCAACTGTTACAGTTTGCTGTAATGGGGGCGATGTTGGTCAGTAGTGTAGAACATAAACCAAACCCTTCTGTTGGGTTACTTAACATTGGCTCAGAAGACATTAAAGGCAATGAGGTTGTTAAGAAAACGGCGGAATTATTACGGGCTAGCCATTTAAACTTTCATGGTAATGTTGAAGGAGATGACATCTTCAAGGGAACCGTTGATGTAGTCGTTTGTGATGGTTTTGTAGGTAATGTTTCACTCAAAACCACTGAGGGCTTGGCGCATATGATGGGCAAGTTCTTAACGCAAGAGTTTAAGAAAAACTGGATAACCAAACTAATGGCGTTGTGTGCAATGCCAGTGTTAAAGGCGTTTAAAAATCGTTTAGACCCGCGGAGATATAACGGTGCTAGTTTTTTAGGGCTACGTGGGGTTGTGGTTAAGAGCCATGGTGGAGCTGATAGTACGGCTTTTTATCATGCTATTCATGTTGCCATTGAAGAGGCTAGAAACGGTGTGTTGAAACGCATTACCGAGCAATTAGAGATCGAACATATTCAAGCAGTTAATAAAGCTGAAAAATCAGAAAGTAAAGTCAACTCATGATGGGTTCAAAAATCGCAGGCACAGGTAGCTATTTACCTGCAAAAATACTGACCAATAAAGCGCTGGAGTCGATGATAGATACCACGGATGAGTGGATTTTCACACGGACAGGCATTCGTGAGCGCCATATTGCTGCGCCTGAAGAAATGACGAGTGACTTGGCGACAAAGGCAGCGCAGAAAGCTATTGCTAATGCAGGCATCGATGCACATGATATTGATTTAATTATTGTGGCGACAACAACCCCTGATAAAGCATTTCCAAGTGTCGCTACGATGGTACAGCGTAAATTGGGCTTAGCTAACTGCCCAGCATTTGATTTGCAAGCAGTTTGCAGTGGTTTCGTTTACGGACTCAGTACTGCAGATAACTTCATTAAAGCAGGCGCAAATCAATGTGTGCTGGTCATCGGGGCTGATACCATTTCTAAAATCACTGACTATAGTGATAGAAGTAACTGTATTTTATGGGGCGATGGTGCTGGCGCTGTTATTCTGAAAGCTTCTGAAGAGCCAGGAATTATCTCTACACACCTGCATGCTAATGGCCAATACGAAGATATGTTGCATGTACCAAAAAACCCTGATGGTAAAGACACTATCAAGATGGAAGGTAACGCTGTATTTAAGGTAGCGGTAAATACCTTGGATCAGATTGTAGATGAAACATTAGCAGCTAATAACATGCAAAAGTCAGATATCGACTGGCTGGTACCGCACCAAGCGAACATCCGCATTTTGCAAGCAACCGCTAAAAAGCTAGATATGCCGATGGATAAAGTAGTTGTTACCGTAGATCAACATGGCAACACGTCGGCGGCATCAATACCACTTGCCTTAGATGCTGCGGTATCTGATGGCCGAATCAAGCGTGGTGAAGTGATTTTAATGGAAGCTTTTGGTGGTGGTTTCACTTGGGGTTCTGCATTGGTTAAATATTAGATTAATCAATATCTTATTTAATTTATTTAAAGTATATTATGAGTAAAATAGCATTATTATTTCCTGGGCAAGGCTCACAATCAGTTGGTATGATGGCTGGCTTTTCTGAAGAGGCTATTATCAAAGATACATTTGCTGAAGCCTCCGATGTGCTTGGCGCTGATTTTTGGGCAATGGCTACAGAAGAAAATGACTTGTTAAATCAAACGCAGCATACGCAACCGTTAATGTTAACCGCGGGTGTCGCCACATGGCGTGCTTATCAAGCGGCTAACGGTACAGCGCCGGCATTTTTAGCGGGGCACAGTTTAGGTGAATACTCTGCTTTAGTCGCGGCTGAAGCCATCAGTTTTTCTGATGCGCTACCATTAGTTAAATTCCGCGCAGAATCGATGCAAAACGCTGTGCCAGCAGGCGTTGGGGCGATGGCTGCCATTCTTGGCCTAGATGATGCTGTAGTGAACGAAATTTGCGCAAGCTGTGCAGAAAATGAAGTACTAGAGGCTGTTAACTTAAATTCACCTGGGCAAGTTGTGATTGCAGGGAATAAAGCGGCAGTTGAGCGGGGCATGGCATTAGCCAAAGAAAAAGGCGCTAAGCGCGCGTTGCCGCTTCCTGTTAGCGTTCCATCACACTGCGCCCTTATGAAGCCAGCTGCAGAGACACTGGCTGCTTACTTAAGCAATGTGCAAGTGAATACACCGAAAGTGCCTGTTATTCATAATGCAGATGTTGCTTACTATATGGAAGCAGACAAGATTAAAGATGCCTTAGTAAGACAGTTGTATTCACCAGTGCGTTGGGTGGAGACGGTACAAATGCTACACGCAGAAGGCGTTGAAAAAGCGGCAGAAAGTGGCCCTGGCAAAGTGTTGGCCGGTTTGACTAAGCGGATTGTTAAAGAGTTGCCATGTGCAGCATTGCTTAGCACTGATACAATCACAACGTTTAATGCATCATAAGCACACTGTGCCTATGATTGAGTGCACTATTAAAAATCAACGAGTAGTGCTTTCTTAATTGATAAAAAAGGTTTTTTCATGTCATTCGAAAATGAAATCGCATTGGTTACAGGAGCAAGTCGCGGCATTGGTGCTGCCATTGCACGCACATTAGGACAACAAGGTGCTACCGTTATCGGTACTGCTACATCAGCTTCTGGCGCAGAAAAAATTAGTGCCGCACTAAAAGAAGCTGGTATTAAAGGCATGGGTATCGCACTAGACGTAAATGATGGTGCACAAATTGAAGCTGTTTTAAAAACAATTGCTGACGAATTTGGACAGGTGAGCTTGTTAGTTAATAACGCGGGCATCACCAAAGATACGTTAATGATGCGGATGGATGAAGCAGACTGGGACGCTGTGATTTCAACAAACTTAAGTTCTGTTTATCGCATGAGCAAAGCTGTGTTACGCCCAATGATGAAGGCGAGAACAGGGCGCATTATTAATATTTCCAGTGTTGTTGGTCATATGGGCAATGCTGGCCAAACGAATTATGCTGCCGCAAAAGCAGGTATGGCGGGCTTTACCAAGTCGCTTGCAGCTGAGGTTGGTAGCCGCGGGATTACGGTTAATTGCGTAGCACCAGGCTTTATTGAAACGGATATGACAGCAGAGCTGCCAGACGATATTAAAACGCAAATGCTTGGCCGCGTGCCGCTAGGACGCTTAGGCAATGTTGATGAGATTGCGGCAACCGTTGCATTTTTAGCATCATCTCCAGCAGCCTATATTTCTGGTGAAACGATCCATGTAAATGGTGGAATGTACATGGCATAACAGCCAAAAATTATTTTTTTGTATTCTGGTAGAGTTTTGCTAGAATACGCACTTAGCTGAATAAGCTAATTTTTAATTAAAGGGGTAAATAGATGTCTGACATCGAACAACGTGTAATAAAAATTGTTTGTGAACAACTTGGTTCAAATGAAGCTGATGTAAAGAGCGAATCATCATTTGTAGATGATTTAGGCGCTGATTCATTAGATACAGTTGAATTAGTGATGGCTTTAGAAGAGGAATTCGACACAGAAATTCCTGATGAAGAAGCTGAAAAAATCACAACAGTAAAACTTGCTGTTGATTACATCAACACAAACCTCAAATAAATTCAAACTAATTAGCCCTTGCAAAAGGGCTAATTCCTAGAAATATGTCTAAACGTAGAGTCGTAGTTACAGGCTTAGGCGTCGTTTCTCCTATTGGCACTGGTGTTAATACTGCCTGGGAAAACTTAGTCGCTGGTAAGTCTGGTATCACGCGTATATCCAAGTTTGATCCTAGCCCATTTGCATGCCAAATTGCTGGTGAAGTTGACGATTTTAATGTCGAAGACTTTATGTCAGCAAAAGAAGCACGCCGTATGGATACTTTTATTCAATATGGCATGGCTGCTGGCATTGAAGCATTTAAAGATAGTGGGCTAGAGGTGACTGAAGAGAACGCCGAGCGTATTGGTGTTGAGATTGGTTCTGGTATTGGTGGTTTAGGTACCATTGAGAAGACCAATGACAGCTTTGATGCTGGTGGACCACGTAAAATTTCACCTTTCTTTATTCCTGGCACCATTATTAATATGATTTCAGGAAACTTAAGCATCATGTTGGGCTTAAAAGGGCCAAACGTTGCTGTTGTAACGGCTTGCACAACCGGCACGCACTGCTTAGGTGATGCAGCACGCATGATCGAATATGGCGATGCAGATGTCATGGTTGCAGGTGGTGCGGAAGCTGCGATTACAGAACTTGCCATTGGTGGTTTTGCTTCAGCTAAAGCCTTGTCAACACGGAATGATGAGCCAGAAACGGCAAGCCGCCCTTGGGATACAGGACGAGATGGTTTTGTGATGGGTGAGGGGGCAGGTGTGATGGTGCTTGAAGAGTACGAGCACGCAAAGGCCCGTGGTGCAAAAATTTATGCCGAGGTAGCAGGTTATGGCATGAGTGCAGATGCATACCATATGACTGCACCAAATATGGATGGTCCACGTCGCTCTATGGTGAACGCACTGAAGAATTCTGGGGCTAACCTAGAGCAGGTGAGCTTTATGAACGCACATGGCACATCAACGCCATTGGGCGATATTAATGAATCCAATGCGATTAAGGCAACATTTGGCGATCATGCCCAAAACTTAGTGGTAAACTCGACCAAATCAATGACTGGGCATCTCTTAGGTGGTGCTGGCGGTTTAGAGTCAGTGTTTACGGTGCTATCAATTCATAATCAAGTTTCACCACCGACGATTAATATTTTTGAGCAAGATCCTGAATGTGATTTAGATTATTGTGCGAATACTGCGCGAGATTTAAAAATCGACTATGCGCTCAAGAATAACTTTGGCTTTGGTGGTACGAATGGTTCATTGGTATTCAAAAAGGTATAGTTAAAAACAACACAAAAAGCCTGCTGCAATTGATTGCGCAGGCTTTTTTGTTGGTCTTTGCTGTGGTTTAATGTCGGCTATGGAAACAAATCCAGCAACCCTTGTTAATGGCAGTTTTAATGGCGTTATTTCAGCCTTAGACCGTGGCCTTGCTTATGGTGACGGTGTCTTTAGAACACTAAAGGTTGTTGATGGTATGCCATTGCATTGGCCTTTACATTATCAAAAGCTAGTGGCCGACTGTGGCGCAATTGGTATTGTTTGCCCTAGTGCTGACGCCTTCATGAGTGATTTCAATCTATTGTTTTTACCTGATGAGCCCATCTCTGTCGCCAAAATTATGATTACAAGAGGTGAGGGTGAACGGGGCTACAAACCTTCCCCTGTTGCATTGCCAATGCGCGTAATGGTGAAAGCAAAGCTACCTGCTTATCCAGAGAGCCATTTTGATGAAGGCGTGCATTTACGGGTTTGTGAGACGCTAGTGAGCCATCAACCTAAGTTAGCCGGTGTAAAGCATTTAAACCGTTTAGAAAATGTATTGGCCCGAATGGAGTGGAGCGAGCCTGAAATAGCTGATGGTGTGATGCTGGACATCAATGGCAATGTGATTGAATGCACAGCAGCGAATTTATTCGCACGTTTTGATGATGTCTTGGTCACACCTAAGCTTGATTTGTGTGGCGTAGAAGGTGTGACACGGATGCAGATTTTGTCGCGGGCGACTACCTTAAACCTTAAAATGAAAATAGAGAACATAGACTTGAAGCGCTTATTAACAGCGGATGAAGTCGTGATGTCAAATAGCTTATATGGCGCATGGCAGGTGCGATCCATTGAGCATCAGTCAACAAAAACAAACTGGGCTAAACAAACATTAGCGAACAATATACGAAAAGCGATTGCCTGATGATGAAATCTTTGATGTTAATTTTTAAACTGGGTGTATTAGCCATACTTTGCATTAGCTTGTGGATGGGCTATTACGCAAAGTCATCACTGCAACTGCCTGCTTCTGCGCAAGCCGTCACGATTCAAGCGAACAGCAGCCTAACCAGCATCGCCAATCAATTAGCTGAGCAAGGTGTTATCAAACAAACGCTACCATTTAAGTTGTTAGCTAGATTGCTGGGTAAAGAGTCACTGCTAAAAGCAGGTGAATATCAGTTGGATCAAGATATCACACCACATGCCTTATTATTAGCCCTTGCTAAGGGAGGACAAACCGCACAAGGCATAATCACCTTTATTGAAGGCAAAACGTTTAAAGATATGCGCCAGCTATTACGCAACCACCAAGGGTTGACCAATACTATAAAAGGTTTGTCTGATGCGGAAGTGATGGCATTAATAGGCGCGGATCAAAAACATCCAGAAGGTTTGTTTTTTCCCGATACCTACCACTTTGATCAAGGCACTAAAGATATCGTATTATTGCAGCGTGCTTACAACATCATGCAAGAAAAGTTAGCCGAAGCATGGGAGGGCAGAGCAACAGACTTGCCCTATAAGAATAGTTATGAAGCCTTAATCATGGCCTCAATCATAGAAAAAGAAACAGGGCAAGGCTCAGAACGTCCAACAATCGGTGGTGTGTTTGTTAACCGCTTGAAAATCGGTATGCGCTTACAAACAGATCCAACCGTCATTTATGGGATGGGCGATCGTTTTGATGGCAATATTCGTCGCAAAGACTTACGTAAAGACACCGCTTATAATACTTATACCCGCTATGGTTTGCCACCTACGCCGATTGCAACACCAAGCTTAGCTTCCATTAAGGGTGCATTACATCCAGCCGAAACCAAGTATTTGTATTTTGTTGGCAAAGGCGATAGGACACATGCATTTTCCAAAACACTTGCAGAACATAACCGGGCGGTTAGAAAATACCAACTAAAGCGATAACGAGATTGAGAATAGAACATTGGCAGGAAAACACGGTAAATTTATTACATTAGAAGGAATGGATGGCGCAGGAAAAAGCACACACATTCCCAACATCGTTGATCAGGTAAAGGCGCAAGTTGATGAGGTCATTTGTACACGTGAGCCTGGCGGTACACCTGTTGCTGAAGAAATGCGTGAACTGCTATTGCATCGAGACATGCATCCAGAAACAGAAACCTTGTTGATGTTTGCAGCCAGAAGAGAGCACATCGCTGAAGTGATAGCGCCTGCTTTAGCGCGTGGCGCTTACGTTATCTCTGATCGTTTTACGGATGCGACCTATGCCTACCAAGCAGGTGCAAAGCAGGTAGCAGTAGATAAAATTGCTGCATTAGAAAAGTGGGTCCAAGGCCCCTTGCAACCAGACGCAACGCTACTTTTCGATGTGCCAGTGGAAGTGAGTCTAACGCGTTTAGCAGCTGCTCGCATGCCGGATAAATTTGAAAGAGAAGGTACTGCCTTCTTTGAAAAATTACGCAATGCATACTTGCAAAGAGCAAAGGCTGACCCTGCTAGATTTCACATTATCGATGCCAGTAGAGCATTAGATGATGTTAGAAAAGAAGTTAAAGTGATTATTGAGAATATCCTGTTATCTTATTGATATAAAATGTATATTTGGCAAAAAAATAAATGGGAAAAATTATTAGCGCGTAAAGCATCATTGCCGCATGCCATTTTATTGCATGGCCGCGCAGGTGTTGGCAAACATGTTTTTGCCGAGTCTTTTTCGCATGCGTTGCTATGTCAACAAACCTTGCCAACAGGCCACGCATGTGGTCAATGCCAAAGCTGCCAATGGTTGAAAGAAGGTGTGCACCCTGACTTTAAATGGGTTACACCTGAAGATGATAGTGCTGCAGACAGCAATACTAAGAAAAGGTCTGGTAAAAAGAGTCAAATTTCAGTCTCGCAAATTAGGCAGCTGTATGAGTATTTAAGCTTATCTACACATCAAGTTTCTGGGTATCGCATTATTCTAATTTCACCAGCTGAAGCGCTCAATATCGCCTCTGCTAACGCTTTATTGAAAATGCTAGAAGAACCGCCAGAGAACACATTGTTTTTACTCGTTGCGAGTCAACCGCAGCGACTACTACCAACGATTATCAGCCGCTGCCAAGCAGTGGATTTGCCAATGCCTAGCCAAGCAGAAGCCAGTACTTGGCTAGTTGAGCAAGGAATCAATGAAGCAGAGGCAAGCGATGCGTTAGCATATGCTGGCGGTGCGCCATTAGCTGCATTAGCGATGCAAGGTCAACTAGAGACGAATCAAAAGCTAATTAAACAGCTTGCGCAAGGTGCAAAACTTAATCCAGCCACTTCGGCACCATTGTTGTTATCGCTAGGGATGGAGCAGGCAGTAGAGATGATGCAGAAATGGACTTTTGACCTTATTAGTGCGCGCTTAGAACAAAGCCTACATTACCACGTAAAGCTGGCGAGTACTTTTCAAGTACTTTGTAAAAGCGTAAACTTAAGTGCATTAATGCAGTTTCAACGTAAGCTCATCGAGCTTAAGAAATCAGCTAATCATCCGTTGAGTAATGAAATGCAATTGGAAAATATTTTATTGCAATATGTCCGTACATTTAATGTATAGTGCCCATATATTATGAAGAGAGTAACAATTTGAGCTTAGATGCAAATACAGATCAGATGGCCGCGAACAAGCCTGGCGTACTGTCATTAGCGATTAAAGAAAAAGCGGCTTTATTTACAGCTTATATGCCATACGTTAAAGGTGGCGGCTTATTTATTCCAACGAATAAGAGCTTTAATATTGGTGATGAAGTCTTTATGTTACTTAGCTTAATTGATGACCCTGTTAAATTAAAAGTCGTTGGCCATGTGGTGTGGATTTCTCCAGCACCACACAGTGGTCGTCCACAAGGGATTGGCGTACAGTTTAGCGAAAAAGATGGCGGCGGTGAGGTTAAGAATAAAATTGAAGCCATTTTAGGTGGTGCATTGAAATCTACCCGCTCCACGCACACCATGTAGCGCCAATGCTTGTCGATTCGCACTGCCATTTAAACTTTCCAGAACTTGCAGAAAATATTCATGATGTAAGACAGTTGATGCATGATGAGAAGATTACGCATGCGCTCTGTGTTTCGGTCACCTTAGATAAATTTCCAGAAGTACTCGCCTTAGCGGAAAATCATGACAATTTTTTTGCATCAGTTGGCGTACATCCCGATTATGAGAACATTCAAGAGCCAACCGTTGAAGAATTAGTCAAGCTGGCGGAGCACCCTAAAGTCGTTGCAATCGGTGAAACAGGTTTAGACTACTTCCGCTTAACTGGCGATCTTTCCTGGCAACGAGAGCGTTTCCGCACACATATACGTGCGGCTATTATCGCCGGCAAACCGCTGATTATTCATACGCGCAACGCAGTTGAAGACACTTTGAAGATTATGAGAGAAGAGGGCATAGAACGCGCTGGTGGCGTACTACACTGCTTCACAGAAAGCTTAGACATGGCATTAGCTGCGATTGAAATGGGCTTTTATATCTCGTTTTCTGGCATTGTGACCTTTAAAAATGCTAAAGATTTAAAAGAAGTGGCGAAACAGATACCTTTATCGCGCATGTTGGTTGAAACAGATTCCCCATATCTAGCGCCAGTGCCTTTCCGTGGCAAAACCAATCAGCCGGCTTATGTTAAACATGTGGCGCAAGAAATTGCCGATTTACGTGGTATTAGTATAGAAGAGGTTGCTGAGGCAACCACAGCAAACTTTTTCAAGTTATTTAAACAGGCAGCTACATCTCAACAATAAACTGAACAAACTGACAAGTGAGTTTGTCAGAAGACGCATGACAAAGTATTTTGATTCACATGCGAGATGAATTAGAATAGCAAAACTAAAATAACTAGTCAGCCTGCTCAATTGCAGCAAGTACTGGCAAAATGAACGATTGCTTGGCTACTGTCAACCAATTCATAGCAAACACGTTGTTTTGCTATTAACTTAGGAAATTACAATGACATTTAACGTATTTAAAAAGCTTGGCCTAGGCCTTACTATTGCCTTATTCACTTTTGCCGGCCTAGCAAGCGCGGCAGACAAAACTTATACAGAAAATGAGTTTTTAAATAACTTTAGTGGCAAATCAAAAGCTAAAGTGATGGAAAAGCTAGGTAAACCGGTTAAAAAGCAAGTTGGCGTCAGACCAAGTAATGCAGGGAAAGTGACAGGAAAAAACTTCGATAACAAAAAATCAAAGCCGATTAAAGTTGAAATGTGGTACTACAAGGATATCGTTAAGTACGATCCTAAGCGTACATATAAAGAAGTTGAAATCACCTATGTGAATGATCGTGTTTCTGAAATTGCTTTTTTCAATAACCGATAACCACAAGTTAGCGTGTAAAAAAGCCGTCTAATGACGGCTTTTTTAGTGTCTGAGCAACATACTCCTTAAACAAATGATGCCAGAGAACAACACTGGCGCCACTGGAATAAAACAGCTTACTAATATCAATATGCAATATTTAACCATGTTAGCCTCCAAATTCGGGAATGACTGTTAGTGTAAATAGGGCGTGATGATTTTAATTTGAAAAGTAGGGTGGTTTTTCCAATCCAGTTTATTTCTAGGCGAAGAAAGTAGGGTTAAACAGTTGATTTTAAGCAACAATGTTTATATCGCTTACCGCTGCCACAAGGGCAATCAGCCTTTTTACTAATACGAATATCTTCAGATAC
>SPJO01000040.1 GCA_006844635.1 Methylophilaceae bacterium
ACCAACAGCATCAGCCAGATTCAGCACCATGCGAGTTCGATCTTTAGCTTGTGCCAGCGTAATACTCTTAAGCACTCCATTATTGCCTTTAATACTATTTTTATTTAAGCCGTTCCCCGTAGCAGGAAAGTCAAGCGCAATTCTCGCAGGGCTGTTGAGAGTAAAGCCTGCCGGCGGATTAGCTAGCGGCTCAGTTGTTGTGATGCGAATATTGACACGCCCACCAGAAAGTGGTGCAAAATCAACACTTTCAATCTTATTACTGAAATTATTTTCAGCAGCAAGAAGCGTTGCGCTAAAGCTTGCCAATAATATGATTACAAACCAATTTGTCATTCTTTTAATCATGTCTATTCCCATTTCTTTATTCTTGCAATTCGACACTGGCTTCACGCTCAACCCACTCACCAGTAACATCATCCTGAACAATCTCTTTGATTGTAATCGCGTTATCATCAATCGTCGTAATCAAGCCAAAGTTTGGCCCCATGTAATTACCAACCTTAACACGCTGCAAAACCCCTTCAGGCGTTTTGATTAGTGCATATTTCAGTCGTTTTTTGCTCAAACTACCTACATACAGCAAACTCTCTAAAGGAAACGATTCTAACAATTCTCTCGGCCTGCTGGTATTAGGTTGCAATGAGCCTGAGCCTTTTGATGCTTTTTTGGTCACAAATGGATCAACCAGCACACCATCCACGTTATATGGAAGCGGACTATAGGTCTGAACTTCTGGCAACGGATCAACTGCCTTGCTCATGGTATTCGCTGCATTTGCCATAAATGCATCTAAGTCATCGCCTTCTTCACCCGCACAACCTGTTAAAAAACCAACTAACACCGCCATGAACAACAGGTTAATATGTGCTCTAAAAACCACCATTATTTACGCCCTTTTTTCTTTGAAGCAGCTTGTTTACTTGCAATCTCAGAGGAGTCAAGGTATCGGTAGGTTTTTGCCACAGCACTCAATACCAAACTACCTTGTTCAGCATTCTTACCTTGCTTACCTATCGTCAAATCATTCAAAGTCACAATTCGAGACAACCTAGAAACATCTGTCGCAAAAGCACCAATATCATGGTAATTACCAATAACTTTCAACTGTATCGGCATTTCCGCATAAAAATCAGCAACAATCTCTTGTCCTGGTTTAAACAACACAAACTCCAAACCACGCCCCAAACCAGATTGGTTAATATCCGTCAGCAAACCATCCATTTCTGACCTGTCTGGTAGCTGCTTTAGCAGAGCACCAAATGTTTGCTCAATATCAATCATTTGTTGTCGGTAAGCTTCTATCTTAACGGCCTGACTCTTTTTAGATAAAAATGTTTGCCTTAGCTCAGCCTCTTTAGCTTGCGCCTCTTCATAAGCTTCAAACTCTGGACTCCACAAAAAGAAATACCCTGCTACCAGCAAGAGTATCGCCAAAGCACTTAACAAGAACAACTTAACTGGCAATGGCAAACTACCAGCATTTTTCAAGTCTATATTATTAAAATCTTCAAAATTCATGACTATGCCCCTGCCGTTGCCTTTTTAGCTTTTTGCGCTTTAAGATTCACTCTTAAAATAAAGTGGTTCTGTTTCACGTTATTAACCGTCGAGGTTTTAATCTCAACCAACACCGGAGACTCCAATGCGTTGGAAACTTCCAAGTTCCTTACCAAGGTAGCAACGCGTGCATTGGTATCTGCCACTCCTTGTAAAGTAATAACATTCCCTTTTTGCTGCATGCTTTTTAGGAATAGCCCTTCAGGCAACTGCCGAGCAATTTCGTCCAATACAACCACCGCTTGGCTTCGGTTCGTTTGTAAGTTTTCAACAATCTGCTTACGCTCAAGCACATTATTAATCTGCGCCTTCAGTGCAGTGATATCCGCAATTTCGATATCTAACTGAGCAATCGCTTTTTCTAAGCGCTCATTACGATCCAGCTGCTTTTGTTTTTTTGCACCAACATAGGTCCAACCAGCAAACACAATAGCCGATGCAGCAACAGCCGTAAACAGCGCCATCAAACCAAATTGTCGCTGCCTTTCAGCACGCTTAATCTGACGATGCGGCAGTAAATTAATACCGTTCATTTAATCTACCCCTCTCATCGCTAGACCACATGCAACCATCAATGCTGGTGCATCTAGTGCAACTTGCTGTTGTTTTATCTTGGAGCCTAATGACATGGCATGAAATGGGTTAGCAACAACCGTGTTCACTTGCGTTCTATCCTGCACGGCCACATCGATTGCTGGAATAGCTGCTCCGCCACCAGCAAGCACGATATGGTCAACACGATTATATTGCGTTGAGCTTGTAAAGAATTGCAAAGCACGTGCCACTTCAGTTGATAGCGATTGAACAAATGGCTGCAACACTTCAGCCTCATAACTATCTGGCAAACCGCCTTTGCGTTTAGCCACTTCAGCCTCTTCGGCGGATAAGCCAAACCGGCGCTGAATCTCCTGCGTTAACTGACCGCTACCAAAAGCTTGTTCTCGCACATAGACCGAATCACCATCATGCATCACATTAATATGCATCATGGCAGCCCCCATATCGACAATCATTACTGTTTGCTCTTTGCCTGAGTTAGGTAGTTGAGAGGCAACAAGGTGATAAGCAGCCTCCGTTGCATAAGTATCAACATCCATGATGGTTACTTTCAAACCAGCATCTTCTGCTGCCGCAACGCGATCCTCAATCTTCTCTTTACGTGCCGCCGCAATCAACACATCGACCTCATCTGGGCTACTAGCAGAAATACCTAGCTCTTGAAAATCAATATTTACTTCTTCTAGCGGGAACGGAATATATTGGTTGGCTTCTGCCTCGACCTGCACCTCCATATCTTCTTCTCGCATATCGGCCGGCATCAAGACTTTTTTTGTAATGACTGCCGAAGAAGGTAATGCCAATGCCGTTCGCTTTTCCTTTGACCCCAAAAGCTTCCAAGCCAACTTAACAGCATCTGAAACTTGTTCTAAACCAACAATATTGCCATCAACAATCGCCTCTTTCGCGACCGAAGCAACTGAGTAACCACTCAGATGATAGGCACCATTAGCCCCACTAGATAACTCCACCATCTTGACAGCTGAAGTGCTAATGTCTACGCCAATAACAGGTGGCGTGCTTTCACTAAAAAAATCGAATTTCAAATTAAAATTCTCTTTCTATATTCGTTAGTTACGCTAAATTACGATAATTTACATTAAAATCGTAGCAACAAGTTTTAGTACTGTAAAGAAATTTCTTACATTTATGCGCTTAGTTATTGTAATTTAATAGAAATGTGTTGTTTACATGCATCTCCTTTATATTCGTCAACCAAGCACCGCTTCGCCCGTTTAATACTTTGGTTAATTTGTATAACCTTATATACTGTTGCATTCAATTGATTCACAAAACTCTACGAACGTTATGATTCTCAAAAAATGGTGGCACTTTCTTATTCTGTTTTTCTTAGTAAGTGGCTTGGCTGTTGCTGCATTAGGTGTCCTCGCAGTATCATTAATCTACCCTACCCTGCCATCACTTGAAACGCTTACCGACTATCGCCCTAAGCAACCACTGAGAGTTTACTCAGCCGACAACTACTTGATTGGTGAATTTGGTGAAGAGCGTCGTGCATTCATCAAGATAGATAAAGTCCCGCAAAAACTAAAAGATGCTGTCCTTGCCATTGAAGACCGGCGCTTCTACCAGCACGGTGGCATTGATACTAAGGGTGTATTGCGCGCAATTAAGAATAACGTCTCGGGCAGAAGTCATGAGGGGGCGAGCACCATCACCATGCAAGTTGCGAAGAACTTCTTCACTGGGCCTAATAAGAAACGTGACATCTACATCAAGATTAAAGAAGCGCTATTGGCGATTAAGATTGAAAAAACACTCACTAAGAATCAAATTCTTGAGCTGTACCTGAACCAGATATATTTAGGTCAACGCTCTTATGGCTTCGCTGCTGCTTCTAAAGTCTACTATGCAAAACCGCTAGAAGATTTAACGTTGGCGGAGACCGCTTATTTGGCAGGCTTGCCAAAAGCGCCATCAGGTTACAACCCATATAATGAAAAGAAACGTGTTCGCGGCATGCGACGACAACAAGAAGTCTTACGTGATATGCACAGATATGGCTTTATCAGCAAGGAAGAATATGATGCAGCTAAAGAACAAGAGTTGATTTTTAAATCCGCCAAGAAAAAACGTGACCTGACTGCTAACTATGTTGCAGAGCTGACACGCCAACTATTATACAAACGCTATGGCAGTGACATCTATAATGGCGGCCTAAAGGTTTACACAACCATCACAAAAGCAAAACAAGAGGCCGCTAATGCCGCCGTTGTTTCTGGCATTTTGGCCTATCAAAAGCGCCAGGGATATAAAAAAGCGGAAAAGTGGATAGATTTATCGACACTTGACCAAAACAACCTAGATGCAGACTTACAAAAGTCCCTCGACAGCATCAGCGAATACAACGGCTTAATCCCCGCCATTGTGACCAAATCTTCTACCAAATCAGTGTCAGTCTTCACCAAAAATGGTGTGCACCTAGATATCACTGGTGCGGGCATAGCTTTACTCAAAAGAAACTTAGCACTAAAAGACAAGAAAAAGCACAAAGTCAAACCTGGTTCTGTCGTGCGCATTGTGAAACAGAAAGCAAAGAAAGGTAAGACAGCATGGCATATTGTTCAGTTACCTGAAGTGGAATCAGCATTCGTCGCCATCAACCCCAAAAATGGCGCCATTAATGCACTTGTTGGCGGGTTTGATTATCATAAAAATAAATTCAATCACGTAACACAAGCTTACCGCCAACCTGGTTCCAGCTTTAAACCATTTGTTTATTCAGCTTCTTTAGAAAAAGGCTTTACGCCGGCTAGCATTATTGAAGATGAACCGATTAATATGACAGCTGAGGAAGTCGGGGGGGATGAAGAATGGAACCCTAAAAACTTTAGCAATGAATATGATGGCCCAATTAGAATGCGTGAAGCACTCAAGAAATCTAAAAACGTCGTCTCTATTCGACTACTCGATAGCATTGGAACACGCTATGCACAGGATTACGCTACAAAATTTGGCTTCTCTCGCAAACGCAACCCAGCTTACTTAACCATGGCATTGGGCGCAGGTTCAGTAACACCCATTGAGCTGGCAAATGGCTATGCTGTATTTGCGAACGGTGGCTACCGCATTGAGCCACACCTTATTACCAAAATCACAGATAGCAATGGCAAAGTTATTCAAGAAAAAAGTTACCCTATCGCAGGGAAAGATGCACCACGAGTTATCGATAGCCGCAATGCATTCTTAATGTACTCTATGCTGCGTGATGTCGTGCAAAGTGGTACTGCAACACGAGCAAGAGCACTTGGTCGGAAAGATGTTGCAGGTAAAACAGGTACCACCAATGATACTGTCGATGCATGGTTTGCTGGCTACTCCCCACATGAGGTTGGGATTGCGTGGATGGGTTACGATCAGCCTCGCTCATTGGGCCGTGTAGAAACTGGCGGTCGCGCAGCACTGCCAATTTGGGTGGAATATATGGCAACTGCCCTCAAAGGCAAGCCAGATGTATTACCACCTGTGCCTGCAGGCATTCTATCTTTAAAAATAGACCCTGTTACAGGGACATTAGCGGATGACAGTGTATTCGAAGGCGTGTTTGAGGATGATAGCATCGTCGAATATTTCTACCATGAGAATCCGCCGCCATTATTACAATTGGACTTCCCAGCCTTGTCTGACATTTTTGAGTCGGTGTTCCCGCCTGACAACTTACCTAACAACCCATTACAGCCTGGTCAACGTTTTCCAAACCAACCTGAAGAGACACTGGGTGGGGAGGCAGATAGACCATTACCTGATGTCATGATTCCAATTGATGCACCACTACCGGATATTGATGATGAAACGTCAGATGGTGGCACCACCACTGCAAAAGAAACAGCGCCAGACACTAGCAACGAAGTTGTGACGCCACCACCACCAGAAAAGGCCGATCCACCCGTCAAAAAACTGCCACCGAAGCTAAGAAGACCGCGCAGAGGAGCAAGCAGCATTGACAGAGCGAGAAACATTCTAAACCCTTCAGGCAATTAAGGCGCCTTGCAATGGCACGAGAAAACTTAGATCAGCTAAGACAGCTTATCGCGCAAACAGCTGCTCGTATGATGATCGAAGACGGCATCAATGACTTCGCCTATGCGAAGAAAAAAGCTGGTCGTCAGATTGGCGTATCGGAAAATAGTGTACTGCCAACAAACGCAGAGGTTGAAGAAGAAATCAAACTACACCATGAACTATTTAATGAGGATCAACCGGAAGAGTTAAACATGCTGCGCAAAGCAGCATTGGCGACCATGCAACTGTTCGAACAGTTTAATCCACATTTAACGGGTGGTGTGCTAGAAGGCATCGCAGGTAAAAATGGATTAACAGACATACACCTATTTGCAGACAGCGCCAAAGAAGTTGAGATTTTTTTACTGGGTCAACAAATTCCATTTGAAAGCAGCGAAAAAGCTTACCGCATCTCAGATCGACCAAGCAAAGATAAAAAAGACAAATTCCGTAAAACAGTCCCCGTATTCACACTAGAAACAGAATACGGTTTACAAAAGCTCAGTGTATTTGAGTATGATGACTTACGCATCGCTACCAAACGAACAGCCAATGGCAACAATGCCGGTAGAGCCAATATCACTGAATTACAGCAGTTGATTCACTAAGCTATTGCACTTGTTGGTTACCAAGTTGACTGGTAACTAACTACCCCTTCAACCACTTCGCTACATCCATCGCAAAATAAGTCAAAACCCCATCCGCGCCAGCGCGTTTAAAACCCAACAAAGCCTCCATCACACAAGCTTGCTCTTCCAACCAACCATTTTGCGCAGCTGCTTTTAACATCGCATACTCGCCACTCACTTGATACGCATAGGTCGGCACATTAAACTCTTGCTTCACACGACGCACCACATCTAAATACGGCATGCCTGGCTTCACCATGACCATATCTGCACCTTCGGCCAAATCCAAGGCCACTTCTTTTACCGCTTCATCAAGATTAGCTGGATCCATTTGATAGTTGTATTTATTGCCTTTGCCAAGGTTAGCGGAAGAGCCCACCGCATCACGGAACGGGCCATAAAAGGCGGATGCATATTTAGCGGAGTACGCCAAAATGCGTGTGTGTATAAATTGATTTTCTTCTAATGCATCCCGGATAGCGCCGACGCGGCCATCCATCATATCGGACGGCGCGACAATATCAGCACCAGCCTTGGCATGTGTTAGCGCTTGCCGCACCAGTACATCGACCGTTTCATCATTCAGCACATAGCCATCGTCATCGATAATGCCATCTTGGCCATGTGTGGTGTAAGGATCTAAAGCGACATCGGTAATCACACCTAAATCAGGAAACGCTTCTTTGATGGCTCTAACGGCTTTGGGTACTAAGCCATTCGGGTTATAAGCTTCTTTTGCCGTTAGGTTTTTGTGCTCTTCAGGAATCACTGGGAATAATGCAATCGCTGGAATGCCTAAATCCACGCATTCAGCTAATGTTACTAATAAGACATCAAGACTTTGACGCTGCACACCCGGCATGGAAGGCACTTCTTCAGTCCGCCCTTCACCCTCTAAAACAAACACTGGATAAATCAAATCATTAGTCGTTAGCACATTTTCACGCATCAGTCGGCGCGAGAACTCATCTCTACGCATGCGCCGTGGGCGCGTTGTAATCATTTGATTAGCCATACTCTGTATCCTTTTTACTTTAACGCTTTTAGGAAAAGACCTTATTCAGTTCAGCACCAGGGTCATCCTGTCGCATAAATGCCTCACCCACTAAAAACGTATGGACGTTGTTATCGCGCATCAGCGTCACATCATCCACTGTGAAAATACCACTTTCCGTGACGACAATTTTATCTTGCTTAATTTCTACCAATAGATCTAAAGTTGTATCTAACGTGACGTCAAATGTTCGTAAATTGCGGTTGTTGATGCCAAGCAGTGGCGTTTCCAGCTGGATAGCCTCGGCCAGCTCTTCGCCATTATGCACTTCGACCAATACCGCCATGCCTAATTGATGTGCTAGTTTTTCTAGTGTTTGCATTTTGCTCAAGCTAAGCGCCGCAGCAATTAGCAAGATACAGTCTGCCCCCATCGCGCGCGCTTCATATACTTGATAGGTGTCGACCATAAAGTCTTTACGCAACACAGGTAGCTGACAAGCGCCTCGCGCTTGTTTTAAATACTCAGCTGAGCCTTGAAAGTATTGCGCATCGGTTAACACAGATAAACATGCGGCGCCCCCTTGCTCATAGCTTGCTGCTATTTCCGCTGGTTGAAAGTCTTCACGAATCACACCTTTAGATGGACTAGCTTTTTTGATTTCAGCAATCACAGCAGCATCTCCTGCTGCAATTTTATTGCGAATAGCGCCAACGAAATCACGTGCTGGTGCTTGTGCTTCTGCAAGTAACTGCATTTTCTCGACACTGGTTTTTGCTTTTGACGAGGCCACCTCGATGGCTTTCGTCGCTAATATTTTATTTAGAATATCTGACATACTTGATTGCTTTACGGTTTACTCGTAAACCTTTCCTTCGTGTTTAATCCACCCGCCGTCTATTTCACCATCTGGGTCATGATGGGTCCAATGCACGATACCGCCTTTGGGGTTGTATTCATATTCGCCTTTAAAAGTGATTGTATCACCCACTTGCAAGCTGTTGATACGTGGTGCTAAATCAATATTATGTGCAAACAACAACGTTTGCTTTTCACGCATCGACAGCTTCACTAAAAAGCGCTGGTGTTGGGAGCCATAGGTATCATCTTTCAATAGCTTAATCACTTCCCCAGTTACTTCGACCCATACATCACTCTGTTTGTTCTTATAGGCTTCCATAATGATAAGATTATCAGCTGCAGAAACAGCTTGATGCGGTTCTATTGCGGTTTGGTCGGCTTGAGAACAAGCCAGTATCAATAGCGGTAGCAGCCATATGAAAAATCGCTTCATTTTATCCTAGGCAGCGGCTAGCGCGTCAAGCTTGGCTAAAGCCAAACCAGCGTCAATCACCTCTGCCGCTTTCTCAATACCCGCTGCAAGGCTATCAACAACACCTGAAACGTAAATTGCCGCGCCTGCATTAAGCAGAACAATCTCTCTGGCTGGGCCTGCTTTGCCATTCAGCACACCCATAATCATGGCTTTAGATTCTGTTGCATTTCGAATTTGAATGGTTTTTAGGGCATGCTCGCTGAGACCAAACTGTTTAGGGTTGACTGTGTATTCTGTTACCTTGCCATCTTTAAGCTCAGCAATATAAGTATCACCCGTGAATGAAATCTCATCCATACCATCAGCACCATGCACAACCAATACATGTTCACTACCTAACTTTTGTAGTGCATGTGCTAGCTTCACCGTTAATGCTTGGTCGAACACACCCATGACCTGCCGACGCGCTGAGGCTGGATTCGTGAGCGGACCGAGTAGGTTAAAAATCGTACGGACACCCAACTCTTTTCTGACGGGTGCTGCATGCTTCATCGCACTATGATGGTTTGGCGCAAACATAAAACCGATACCAATCTCATCCACGCTTTTCGCCACCTCAGCGGGAGATTTATTGACATCGACACCCAAAGTTTCTAGCACATCCGCGCTACCACAAGTAGACGACACGGAACGACCTCCATGCTTCGCCACTTTGGCGCCAGCTGCCGCTGCAACAAAGGCTGATACAGTAGACACGTTAAAGGTTTGAATACCATCACCACCAGTACCACAAGTATCCACTAAATGCGTCGTATCACTGATATTCACCTTGGTAGACAGTTGGCGCATGACCGATGCAGCAGCCGAGATTTCATCCACTGTTTCGCCCTTTAAGCGTAAGGCAACCAGGAGTGCAGCAATTTGTGCTGTTGTCAGCTCACCACCCATGACTTGCTGCATTACAGCTAACATTTGGTCATGTGATAAATCTTGGTGATTCAGTAACTGATTCAACGCTTCTTTAAACATCTCAATAGGCTCCGTTAATAAGTCTTGATGAAATTTTCTAACAAGTCATGTCCATGCTCGGTCAGAATTGACTCGGGGTGAAATTGAACGCCTTCAATTGCCAAGGTTTTATGCCTAACACCCATCACTTCATCATCCTCTGTCCATGCAGTAACTTCCAAACAGTCAGGCAGCGTTTCACGCTCAATAACCAATGAATGATAGCGCGTTGCAGTATACGGATTAGTCAGACCTTTAAATACACCAATATCTTTATGATGAATCAATGAAGTTTTACCGTGCATCAAGGTTTTCGCCTTGATAATCTTACCGCCAAAGGCTTGGCCAATACTCTGATGACCTAAACACACCCCTAACAATGGGATCTTGCCAGCAAACTCGTGAATCAATGGCACTGAAATGCCTGCCTCATTTGGCGTACATGGGCCTGGTGAAATCACAATGTGTTTTGGCTTTAAGTCAGCGACTTTTTGCAAATCAATTTCATCATTGCGATACACCTGCACATCTTGGCCTAACTCGCCAAAATACTGCACTAAGTTGTAAGTAAAGGAGTCGTAATTATCAATCATTAATAACATTATTCAGCTCCCTCACATTTATTATCTAGCCCTGCTTGCACCAATTCTGCAGCACGAATAACGGCCTTGGCTTTATTCTGCGTTTCATCCCACTCACTTTGCGGCACTGAATCAGCAACGATACCGGCACCCGCCTGCACATAGAGCTTTTTATCTTTCACAACCCCTGTGCGAATCGCAATCGCCACATCCATATCGCCATTAAATCCTAAATAGCCCACGGCACCCGCATAAACGCCACGTTTGCTTGGCTCAAACTCATCAATGATTTCCATGGCACGCACTTTTGGCGCACCTGAAACAGTCCCAGCTGGAAATGTGGCTTTTAATACATCAATAGCGTCCATATTCGGCTTAAGCTTGCCTTCTACATTACTGACGATATGCATCACATGCGAATAACGCTCAATCATCATATTATCAGTGACTTTTACCGTACCAGTTTCTGCAACACGGCCGACATCATTGCGGCCCAAGTCCATCAGTTGCACATGCTCCGCACACTCTTTAGGGTCAGCCAGCAACTCTTTTTCTAACGCTAAATCTTCTTCACGTGTTTGACCGCGTGGGCGGGTACCCGCAATTGGGCGAGAAGTGACCGTATCACCTTCTAAGCGCACTAAAATTTCAGGTGAAGCGCCCACCACATGATGGTCACCCATATCGTAATAAAACATATAAGGTGAAGGGTTTAAGCTCCGTAGTGCCCGATATAGTGACAGCGGTGAACCCGTAAAGTCTTGCGACATGCGTTGGCTCAACACTACCTGCATGATGTCGCCTTCATAGATATAGTCTTGCGCTTTTTTCACCACGGCTTTGTAGTTACCTTCACCAAACTCTGAACTCGCTTCTGTTGGCACAGAGGCTTGTGACTCAGGAATTGTCACAGACTGCCGTAGTTGCAGCATGAGACTTTCAATACGTGCAGTGGCTTGCTCGTAGGCATCCTCTTCTTCTGGATTGGCATAGACAATAAAGTACAACTTACCGCTTAAATTATCGACCACCGCAATTTCTTCAGACACCATGAGCAACACATCAGGTGTCCCAATCACATCTGGCTTTTGTGTTTTAGCTAAGCGCTTTTCAATATAACGAATGGTCTCGTAACCAAAATAACCAGCCAGCCCACCAGTAAAACGTGGCAAGCCTTGATAAGGCGGCGTTTTGAAACGGGCTTGATATGCCTGAACGAAGTCTAGAGGGTTCGTATTTTCATGCGTTTCTAAGACTTGGTCACCTTGCATGACTTTGATGTTGAAATCATTAGCGACAATGCGTGTTTTAGCTGGCAAGCCAATAATAGAATAACGCCCAAAGCGCTCACCACCTTGCACACTTTCTAATAAGTATGAGAATGGCTGGTTAGCCAGTTTGAGATATAAAGATAAAGGCGTATCTAGATCGGCAAATGTTTCTTGCACCAATGGAATACGATTGAAGCCTTGTTTTGCCAAGGCATCGAATTCAGTTTTAGTAATCGTTTGAAGCATTGTTTTCCTTAAAAAGTTGTTTGCGAACATAACAGGCATACGCCTGCAGGTGAAGCCTTCTGTAAAAGACTTAGCGCCACCATCGCCAACTTATATTTCGATACTTTTTAAGGAAACTCACTGCAATACCTTCTTACTTAACTGTTGCTAATGCGTCACGCATTTTACCAACAACGGTATCGTATCGGTTTGCATCTGCATCATTTGGTTTACCAAAAATTGCGCTACCGGCAACA
>SPJO01000041.1 GCA_006844635.1 Methylophilaceae bacterium
TGCTCATGCTGCATTTGGCGGTTACAAACAATCAGGTGTTGGCCGTGAAACGCATAAGATGATGTTAGACCATTACCAACAAACCAAGAACCTGTTGGTGAGCTATGACTCTGGGCCTGCAGGCTTTTTCTAGTGAATGAAGGTGACAAAGTAAACGTAGAAGGTTTACTGGGGCACATATAAAAAGAATGTAAAAATAGGGTATCAGCACAAGAAAAATTTTTACCAAGGTTCAGTGTAATTAGCGTAAAATCCTCGAAATAATAAAGACAATAAGGATTTTATACGATGATTTCGATTCGAAATCAGCTGGCTCAGTTGGTTGAAGGTAGATTGATTGATCCAGGGCATATAGATAAAGCTTTGGCACTAGTTGGCGTTTATCCTAGCACTGAGTCTTGGCAGCGTTTCCTAGACAAGCTGCTACTTTGGCTTGGTTGTTTGTCTATCGCTTTTTCGGTATTGTTTTTTATTGCTTTTAATTGGGAATTGCTGGGGCGATTTGCTAAGTTTGCAATGGTTGAAGCGCTAATAATCGCTGCGATTGCGACATATTGGCGACTGTCAGATCACCCGCTAATGAGCAAGGTTGCCCTGCTGATGGCTGCGATTTTTCTAGGGGTGCTTTTAGCTCTGTTTGGCCAGACATATCAAACAGGAGCTGACCCCTGGCAACTATTCTTTACATGGGCAATGTTAATGTTGCCGTGGGCTGCGGTGGGTCGCTTTCCTGCAATTTGGTTGTTGTGGTTAGCGTTACTTAATACGGCGACTGTGCTTTATTACGATACTTTCGGCCGCCTCTTCGGTGTGTTCTATAGCTCAGACGAGAGTTTGTATTGGACGCTCTTTGCTTTTAATGTGCTTGCATTAGTCATTTGGGAGTTGCTGGCTTCACAATGGGATTGGTTAGACGAGCGATGGTCGTTGCGATTCATCGCTACCGCAAGCGGTGTTATTGTCACTTGGTTAGCAACCCAAGCCATTGTTGATAGTAATCACACTTGGGGAGTGTTGGTTTGGTTGGCTTTTACCATTGGACTGTATGTGTTTTACCGGCACTTCAAACACGATTTGTTCATGCTCTCTGGTGCTGCACTTTCAAGCATTACAGTGATTATGGTATTTCTCAATAGCGTGTTACCTATCTCAGGTGGCGGGACTTATTTACTATTTGCGATTACTTTAATTGGACTTGGTTCAGGCGCCGCAGTATGGCTTGGGCGTATCCATAAGGAGTGGAGCAAATGAATGATAATAAAAGCGCTTGGCATCAATTATCACAAGCTGGTCTTGTCAGCGGTGAAGCGCCTGAAGCAGATGAATTAGAATCGCCCTGGTATGTAAATGTTATCCTCGCTTTCTCAGGTTGGTTTTCTTCTTTCTTTTTTCTTGGTTTTCTTGGACTTGCGGTAGAAATTTTTGAGAAACCAGTCGTAGCCGCTATTGTTGGCGGTATTATCATTGCTGGTAGTTATGTTCTATTAAATACGCCTAAGCGAAACGTGTTTTTAGAGCATCTAGCATTGGCTTTTAGCCTTGCGGGACAATTACTTATTGCGTGGACGATTTTTGAGGGTTTTGGAAAGGCTGAAATTGCAATGCTATGGTTCACCATAGCCGCCTTTCAGTTTGCATTGTCGATGATAATGCCTAATTTTATACATGGTGTAATGTCATCACTATTCGCTGCACTTTGCCTATCAGTTGGTTTGTCATTTGCAGGGGTTTCATATTTAGCCACGAGTCTGATGATGGCAGCAGCTGTTTTAATCTGGTTGCATGAATTTAATCATCCTCAATACATCAACAAAAAGCGAGCGAGTGGCTATGGACTGATTTTGGCATCGATTGTGGTGAAAGGATTCTTTATCTTTGGATTAGACCTTAGAAATTGGGGTGGGGATGTAGAGAGCAGTATTCTGGTCATGCCTTGGGTAGGTGAGTTGTTATTGGGAGTAGTAACACTCTACTTAGTTTGGAAGATTTTACAAAGATTAGAATTATCAATGACGTCACCAATATCGATAGCCGCATTTGCTGGTACCTTCGTACTCAGTTTAGCTTCAATAGAAGCGTCTGGTATTACGGTTGGTTGGATGATTGTGTTAATGGGTTTTGCCAATAGCAATAAAGTCTTAATGGGGTTGGGTGTCGCAACTTTACTCTTTAATATTTCATCATATTACTATTTGCTTA
Organism: Methylophilaceae bacterium; assembly: GCA_006844635.1. Taxonomy (GTDB): domain Bacteria; phylum Pseudomonadota; class Gammaproteobacteria; order Burkholderiales; family Methylophilaceae. The sequence continues at coordinate 2,200 of SPJO01000041.1, forward strand.
ATAATACTTTAATGGAAAAAGCACAAACTATGCTCCTGATAGGACTCGTTCTACTTACAGTGCGCTGGTTGATGAGGCGGCTTGCTCGAGAAGGTCAGGCGGCAGCACATGAGTAATCTACTGAGATCGCCGCGCGTTATTGCACTTGCTGCGCTGGCGCTGATACTCGTTTTAGTTAACTTATCTATTTTCAAAAAAGAGCAACACCTATCGCATGGTGCAATAGTGTTTGTTGAGATTGCACCCGTTGACCCGCGCTCACTGATGCAAGGTGATTACATGGCGCTGCGATTTAAAATGGGTGATGATGTGCGTCAGGCACTGCATAAAAATGCAGCAGAAACAGACTCTCAGCACCTTGTTCCTAGTGGAGATGGGTACTTTGTTGCAAAAATGAATGCTAAAAGGGTGGCCACTTTTAAAGCAATCTATACGAATCAGCCGTTAGCTAAAAATGAAGTGTTATTGCAGTACCGCGTACGAGATAACCGTGTTAAATTTGCGACCAATGCTTTTTTCTTCCAAGAAGGCCATGCGCATATTTATGAGTCAGCACGGTATGGACAGTTTAGAGTGAACAGCAAGGGTGAGCTATTGCTTGCAGGAATGTTCGACGCTGATTTAAACAAGCTCAAACCTATTGCTAAAGCACAGTCCAAGTAGACGGAATGTTCTTTTCACTACTATATACAGAAGTGAATCTTATGAGAGTAAACGCTTAAGTGACAAAACCGCTTCAGTGAGCTCATTGTGATTAAAACTAACAAATGGAGACCATATTGCTATTACTGCAAGTATAGGCTGTGTTCATGCAAAGGGGCGATATGATTATCAAGCGGTTATTAATGATGCAGACCAGGCGTTGCATCATGCAAAAAAAACAGGGAAGAAATAAAGTAATCTTATTCGAAGGTCAACAACACACGGCGGCATAACCCTTAAAAATTTATGGTTTTCTAAATTTAAGCGTCATGCGGTCACTTTCCCCAATCGCCAAGTACTTTTCTTTATCCTGTTTGCCAAGACGCAGTGTTGGAGGCAATGTCCAAACCCCTTTAGGGTGGTTTTTAGTATCTTTGGGGTTGGCATTAATTTCAGAAGAAGCGACTAAAACAAAACCAGCTTCTTTGGCTAAATCAATCACGAGCGCCTCAGTAACGTAACCAGATTTATTCATCGTTGCGATATCAGTATTTGGCTTGGCGCGATGGTCTATGATGCCGAGTATGCCGCCTGATTTGAGCACTTTATACATCGCTTGAAACATTTTATCGGCATAACCACCTTTGACCCAGTTATGGACGTTCCTAAATGTCAAAACGGTATCGGCGCTATTATCTTCTCCCAATGTCCATAAGTATGGTGGGCCAATGCCCGTAAATTGCACCGCATCGTAATAGCGGGGATGCATGGTCATGTAGTCTTGGAATTCTTGCTGCATTAACCGTCGCCACTGCGGGCCTGAGTGGGCTGGGAACCCTGCGGCAATATATTGACCACCACCTTGTTTAATATAGGGCGCTAATATCTCGGTATACCAGCCTTTGCCTGGCCATATTTCGATGACAGTTTTATCGGCTTTCACTTCAAAAAAATCGAGTGTTTGTTGCGGATGGCGTGCAGCGTCTCGTGCACGATTTTGTTCACTACGCTGTTCACCATTGATGTTGTTGTTGAGTTGCCCATGTTGCGTTGTGCAGGCGGAGGCCATTAGGCTTAAGAGCGTGAGTAACAAGAGAGGCAAGCGCAAGCTAGACATGCTGGTTCCTAAAAGTGATATTCATTGATATGAGGGACTTCGGCGTAAGGAAGTTCAAAAAACTGTTTATTTAAATAAGTCATCCAGCGGGTTTTTACCATTGCTGCTTGTTTTCGTTGAGACGGGTTGCGCCGTATATTCTTCTTCAATATTGTCACGGTAATAGCTCCACTGATTACCAGAGCTTTGGAAGTTACGCCAAATACTTGCGCCGACATTTGCATACGCTAAGGCAGAGCCACCTTCTAACTCCACCTGTAGTGTGCGCTTACTTTCGTCGTAGCCTATTGCACGTAGCTTGCCTGCATTGACCTTTTTCATTTCCATATTGGCTTGCCCTGCTAAGTGTTGTACTTAACCGTAGTCTACGCGCGCATGACTCAATTGTTAACAGGTGAGTGATGAAAGATTTCATCAATGGGGCAAGGTTTGTGAATCAGAAAGCCTTGTCCATAGTCGACGCCAAGCGCTTTAATGTGATCAAGCGATTCTTGGTTTTCAACAAATTCAGCCACTGTTTCAAGCCCTAGAATGCTGGCAATATCTGTAAAGCAACGCACGGCAGAATCATTTAATTTATCGCTACCAATGTTTTTGATAAATTGACCATCAATTTTAAGCATGTCTACATTCATTGATCTTAGGTAGCCGAAGGATGAGGCACCAGCACCAAAGTCGTCTAATGCCACTTTTACATCGAGTGCATGCAGCTGATTAATAAATTGAGAAGCATCTGATAGTCGAGAAATCGCGGCTGTTTCGGTAATTTCTAAACAAAGCAGTTTGCGGATACTGGCTTTGGTGTTTGAAAGCAGTTTTTCAACAGACTGATGAAAGCTGCGATCACTGATGGAGTCGCCGGAAATATTAATGTGAATCATGCCAATGGGTGCATTTGATTGGTTATTTGCAATCCATTGAATGGCCTTTTGAATCACCCATAAATCGAGTCGTGATATTAAGTGATAGCGCTCCGCCGCTGGGATGAAAACATTCGGCGCAATCATGTTGCCGTCATCATCTATTAAGCGAAGCAAGATTTCTGCGTGTAAATCATCATTATCGTGTTTGTTACTATGAATGCGCTGTGCATAAAGGCTGAACTGATCCTGCTCCATGGCTTGTTCAATACGTGCAGCCCAGTGTAGATCACCTTGTCTTTGTTTGATGATGATGTCTGATTCTAACCAACGATGGACACGGTTGCGGCCTTCATCTTTAGCCGCGTAACAACAGGCATCCGCAGTTTGAATGGCTTGGCTAATATTGGCCCAGCGTTGATCAAGCGGAATTAAGCCAATACTGCTACCAATGCGATAGCGCTTATTATCGTGAATGAATCTAAACTCATGCACGCGATCACAAATCTTCTGCGCGACTTTTTGTGCTTGGTCAACTGTGCATTTCTCAAGGATGATGCCAAACTCATCGCCGCCTAATCTTGCTAGCGTGTCACGGGTGCGGATAACATTACTGAAAATATTGCTGACTTCAATCAGTAGTTGATCACCAGCGGCATGACCACAGGCATCATTGACGAGTTTAAATTGATCAAGGTCTATTAGCATTAATGCGTGATTCGTTTTGCTGGTACGCGTTTTTTCTAGTAAACGCGTTAGACGGGCTTCGAACTCACTTCTATTGACGAGGTTGGTTAATAAGTCGTGACTAGCTTTATATTCAATTTCTTCAGTAATCTTGCGTTTTTCCGTGACATCGCGGAAAACAACCACCGTACCCAATATTTGGTTGTTGCTGCTACGAATTGGCGCAATCGAATCTTCGATACCATATTCCACACTATCTTTAGAGATTAAAACCGCACTTTCAGATTGGTTGGGTGCGCCGTCATTATTCAGGCAATTTAGAACAGGGTGTTTATTTTGCGATTTCTGTGTGCGATCAAGAATAATAAAAACTTGTTCAATCGGTTTGCCTACAGCTTCTGATTTTAGCCAGCCCGTTAAACGCTCTGCAACTGGGTTGAGCCAAGTGACATCGCCATGCGCATCAGTCGTAATTACCGCATCAGCAATCGATTGCATGGTCACATGCATATATTCGTTTTGTTCAGCCAGCTTGTTCGACATTTCCCGCATCTCAGTCACATCCCAGCAAGCGCCAACGACATTAATCACTTTACCGTCTTGGTCCACTTTATTCTGTGCAGTAAGGCGAATATAGTGAATGGATTTATCTGCCCAAATAATGCGATATGCAGTGTCAATCTCACGTGCTTGACTAATGAATTTTTCTAAAGCTTTTTCAAAGCTTTTAACATCATCTGGGTGGATGAAGTTAACCCAGGTGTCATAGTCGATAGGCTTGGTTTGAGGGGTGAGACCGTAGAGAGCATACATAGAGTCATCCCAAATAACCTCATTGCTCGTGATTTTCCAGTCCCAAATGCCAATACGGCCGCTATGTGTTGCTAGGTTAATCCGTAAGTTAGACTCTTCAATAGACTGACGCTGTTGAACAAGCTCACTGATGTTTTGTATTGCACCATAAAGCTTGGTGGTTTTACCATCTTTTCTTTCTGCTGTGCCGACCGCTCTTACCCAAATTTGTGTGCCGCCTTTTTGAATGAAAGGTAACTCTAAATCCCAAGGCTCGCCTGATGAGGCAGCTTTGTCGATAGCTTCTTGGATAATGTTTCTAGCGATCGGCGGGTAGAACTTAAGCGCTTCTTCAACAGTTGGTTGGTAGCCAACTGGGACTTTGTGAATTTTACAAGTTTCATCTGACCAAGTGAGTTTATGTTCTATAAGATCATATTCCCAACCACCAACGCCAGCGACCTCACCCGTACGGTTTAATAGCTGCTCTTTGGCTGCTAAGGCTTGTGCTGATTTTTGCTGGTCTGTGACATCTTGCAGCGTTTCAATCGCCGCGACAATTTCACCTGTTGAATCGTAAATGGGCGCAGCATCAAAAATTACATAGCGTTTTTTGCCGCCCAGATTATTAAACCAGTTTTCAGCATGCCAGCCAGACTCTGTTAAAGTAGACTCGCCTTGTACAGGATAAAACTGACCAGCTCGGTCTTTATGGTGGTCGACCACGAGGTCAGCAAGGCAAGGACGTGGTTTTGGATAAAACCCCCGCCAAGCTTCTGTTGTGCCGATGATATCCTCAGCTTTCACGCCAGTTAAATTTTCACAGGCAATATTCCAATGCAAGACCCGGTGGTTAGCATCAATCATAAAAGTGGCAACACTTTGGTTTTGAATGATTTGTTGGGTTTGTAGTTTTTGCTCAAGAATTGAGCGTTCATTCTCAAAGCGCAACGAAATATCTTCAACGCTGCCAATATAGCCACTAATCTGATTGTGTTCATCAAAGGTTACTCTGGCGCGAGTATGCACATAAGTCGGTTTTGCATGACCAACACGAAACTCCATATCAAAGTCTATTTGTTGCTCGACACAGCGTTTCCATTCTGCAATAACGTGTTGCTGATCGTCAGCGTGAATGGTTTTGGTCCAATCAAGGCCAAGGCTTTTTTCTGCCGACAAGTTGAAAATTTCTTGCCAGCGTTGATTGGTATAGGTACAAGCGCCGTTAATATCAATGGAGAAGATACCCAGTGGTGAGGACTCGCTGAGTGCTCTAAACTTCGTTTCATTACTGACGATGTCATGCAGCGTTTTGAGTGCTTGCGTACGGTCTTTAACAATTTTGGTGGCACCAATTAATTGCTGTTGATCATCAAGGATGGGCAAGATGTTGATGTTGACATCAATGTGGCGGCCATCTTTATGACATCTTACCGTATTGTATTCATAACCTTGTTTTTGCGCATGTAATAGCTTTTGTATATTTTGCTCTTCATCCAAGTGGTCATCAGGAATAATCAGGTTGATATGTTGATGTAATGCTTTTTGTTGTGTGTAGCCAAATAAGCGTGCAGCAGCGGGATTCCACTGCGTGATACGCCCTGCTAAGTCTAATGAAATGATTGGATCTAGGCTATGTTCAACGACAGCCATGGCATTGCTTGCTAACGTTTGCTGCTTTGTCTGGAGGCGTGCGTGCTTTCTGCTTTCCAAAGCTTTTACTGTGGATTTACCCAGTGCTTTCAGTTCGTTTTCTTGTTCCTGTGTTAGCTTACCTGGCTGGCTATCGATGACACATAAAGTCCCTACGTGATGGCCATTGGTGAGGCTGAGCGGAGTGCCAGCATAGAAACGGATATTGGGGTCACTTAAGACCAAGGGGTTATCGGCAAAACGTGGGTCTTTTATTGCGTCTTCAACTTGAAGAATGCCCTCGTCTAGAATCGTATGTGCACAAAAGGCCGCATCGCGATTTGTTTCAGTGACACCCTCTAAACCATAAGAGGCTTTAAACCACTGGCGGTCTTCATCAACCAAGCTAATAAGCGCAATTGGTTTGTCGCAAACAGAAGCTGCATTTGTGACGATGTCATCAAATACTTTTTCGTTTTGCGTATCGAGTATATCTAGCTCGTGTAACGCGGTTAAACGTTTATGTTCAGATGTTGGTTTTTTCGCTGCAGGCATCCATTGACCCTAATATTTTGCAAACCTCATTTTAAAAGTTGATGTGGTTGTGAAAAGCGTTAAAAAGGAGGCTTTAAGACGTCTTTTTCTTCGCTATGGATTTCTTGATTTTTATTAGAAAGAACAGAGGAGACCATTCGAGATGGTTCGTTTTTTGTTGGTCTACAGGCTATCGTTAGCCTGTAGGGTTGATTTCATCTTAACGCTAATGCGCTGAAAATGGTATAAATAGTTTTAAACACCTGTAAGTTTTTGTTAAAACAGAGGTGTGTTGTTTATGCAATATAGATTAACTTGTGCGCATTTCTTGGTCGATTTCGGGCAGCGGCTCATCATTAATCGCGGATTCAAATGATTTTAGACGCTTGTGAACCGATAGTAATTCTACAATCGTAGTCCATGAATTAACTAAATATTGGAATGAATTGCTGACTTGAGAAAAAGCTGTGAGAATTTGTTGCAGCAAGCCAAAGGTAATGGTGCCAGCGACGATGGTGGGCACTAGTAGGATGTACACAAAAATATTGTCAGCTTGCAAATACATCGAACGTGCAACATTGAAATACATATAATGGAAATACAGCTTAAAGTAGTTTTTACGGACGTTTGCAAATAACGTCATTAGACTGGCTGGCTGTGCGCGATTCTCATCATCCTCCCCATAAACAAGCTCTTTCCGGTAAGCGGCTTCAACACGTTGGTTCTTAAATTCGAGGCCGGGTAATTTAATGCCGACGAGTGCCAGTAAAATGGTGCCAAAGATTGACCAAACGATGGCTGAATAAAAGAGTGGAGAAGGTACCTCGCCAAGGAGAGGTAATTCAGTTACATATTTTGATAGTTCCCATAATACGGGCAAGAAGGCGAATAGGGTCATGACGGCTTCAACCATTGAAACGCCTAAGCTTTCCATGATGGTGGAAAAGCGCATGGTGTCTTCTTGAATTCGTTGTGATGCCCCTTCAATATGGCGAACTTCTTTCCATTTTGAGGTGTAGTAATCATTCATCGCAGTGCGCCAGCGGAAGATGAAATGGCTGACAAAGAAGCGCGTAATCACATAAACAAAGATATAGACAAAAGCAATTTCTGCAAATTGGATTAAGAACTTGTATAACTGGCTTGATGTGACGGTAGATTCTGATGACAGTGCATTTTGTACCGCATCAAAGAAAGGACGGCGCCAGTTATTAATCGCGACGGCCACTTGTACTGAAAAGTAAGTTGAAAATAGGATGAAGCCAGAACCCACAATCGACCACCAGAGCCAACGGTTAGGTTTGTAGCGAAACCAGAATATTGCAAACAATGCAATACTGGCAGTGTAGTACAAGTAAAACAGTTTAAATGAGTCAGTAAAGAAGTGGCCCAAACCAATAACTGGTTCTTTGTGGGTGAGGTCAAGGCCTAACATCGCACCGAGGGGTGTGCTAAACGAATACCAAGCAAAGATACAAAGTGCTGCCCAAGCGACAACAGAGAGCCAAAACCAGCGCGAGTCTGGAAAAAATGATTTAAACATGTTGTTATTAAGCGAATAGAGTTAGGGTTAAGACAAGTGTATGCGCTAAGGTTCGTTTCTGCAAACAAAGTGAGTTAAAAACTTTTCTGTCAGGAGTTTGTCCTAGCTATTCAATTAAGTCATGGTGTTTGTACATGGCTACATCAAGGGGTCGTCAGATGCGTTATCGTTTTCTTGTATTGCCATTATTGTTTCTCTATGCGCCAAGCTTGCTAGCAAGGCCTACTTTTGCGGAAACATTAGCATTGAGCCACTCTGTTGTGATGATTACGACCCAGCTGCCCAATGGCGAAAATGGGCGGGGCTCTGGTGTTGTGGTAAGCAAGGAGTATGTGGCAACCAATTGCCATGTGATTGCGAATGCTGAAGGTGCTAATGTGGCCAAGTTTCGGAAAGGCTATCGGCCTAAAGCGATTAAGGCTAATTGGCGGCGAGATTTATGTTTACTAAAGTTTGATGAGCTGCCATTTAAGCCGCTACCACTGCGTGATAGTGCTTCCTTGCAATATGAAGAGCCTGTTTTTAGCTTAAGTTTTCCGAGAGGGCAAAATGTTCCACAGCCTTCTTATGGCAATATTAAAGCGACTTACCCGTATGAGGGTAGCCATATTATCCGTTCAAGTGCACAGTTTCATTTAGGGTCTAGTGGCGGTGCATTGTTCGATGAGCAGTTTAACGTTATTGGCCTTTCAACGTTTAAAAGCCCAGGGAAGGGGTACTACTATCATGTACCTGCCGACTGGATTACCGAATTGATGGCAGCACCAGAGACGAGTAGTTTAGCGACCAATGTGGTGCCTTTTTGGGCCTTACCTTTAGCACAGCGACCATCATTTATGCGGGTGGTGATTCCTTATAAAAATAAAGAATGGAGCTCACTGAAAAAGATTGCATTGCAATGGACGCAGGAGGAGCCAAAATCTGCAGATGCATGGTATTACCTTGGTGTAGCAGAAGAAGGGTTAGGCAATATGGCTGCAGCAAAAAACCATCTAACGAAAGCGGTGGCCTTAAACATGCGAGAGCTAGATGCTATGCATGCGCTATCGCGAGTGGCTTATGTGCAAAAAGACATGCAAGCTTTGGTTGATTTAGAGGCGTCTACAAGACCAATCGATACAATCGTTGCTGATGATATCGTCAATAAAATCAGTCAATTAAAAGAGGGTAAGTAGTCACTCTATCGCGCAGGCGATTTCTTTTAATTCATCGATGAGCACTTTACTGTTTTCTGAGTAATCAACTGGCAGCTCAATCACATGAACGCCACCTTTCTCATAGCACTGATTAATTAGTGGTAAGAAGCTTTCTGATGTTTCTACACGATGACCAGTGGCGCCATAACTATTGGCATACATCACGAAGTCGGGGTTGTTAAACTCTAAACCAAAGTCTTGGTAACCCATACCGTATTGTTTCCAGCGAATCATGCCGTATGAGTTATCGTTTAGAATTAATACCACAAGGTTTAACTGCAAGCGAACAGCTGTTTCTAACTCCTGACTGTTCATCATAAAGCCACCATCGCCGCAGATGGACATGACCTTACGGTCAGGATATAAGCGTGCAGCTTCCATAGCAGAAGGCAGGCCAGCACCCATTGTGGCAAGTGCGTTGTCTAATAACACGGTGTTAGGTCGGTCGGTTGGATAATTGCGTGCAAACCAAACTTTGTAGACACCATTATCCAGCGCAATAATGCCATCGTTTGGAATGGCTTTGCGCACATCTGCGACAAAGCGTTGTGGCTTCATCGGAAAGCTTGCATTGTCCTGACCCTCTTCGATGTGTTCCATGATGTTTTCTCTTGCTTTCATAAAGTAAGAAAAGTCATGGTTCTCTGTTTTTTCTACACGATTTGCGATGCGTTGTATCGAGGTTGCAATGTCACCGACCACTTCTAACTGTGGAAAGTAGACATTATCCACTTGAGCTGATTTGAAGTTTACATGAATCACTTGTGTGCCATTGGGGTCCATAAAAAACGGTGGCTTTTCGACCACATCATGGCCAACATTAATGATTAAATCTGCGTGCTTAATCGCGCAATGTAAATAGTCGCCATCCGATAACGCAGCTGTACCCAGATACTTATCATCGTGACCACAAATG
>SPJO01000128.1 GCA_006844635.1 Methylophilaceae bacterium
GGTGGCAAAGCTGAAAGTCTATTCTTAGACATCACCAAGGTAGGCGCTACACTGGCTGAAGCACTACAGCAGTCTTTAGATGATGCCATTGCGAAACTACCCATCCCTAAAGTCATGACCTACCAAATTAATGATGGTTGGGAGTCTGTTAATTTCGTCCGCCCAGCACACGGCCTAGCTGCATTGCATGGTAGCGATATCATTGCTGTTAATGCTCTGGGCTTAAGTGCTGGCAACATGACAAAAGGTCATCGGTTTGAAGCTAAAAACCCGACCATTACCCTTAGCCATGCAGATAACTATGAAGCTCAGTTAAAAACAGAAGGCGCAGTCATTGCAAGTTACGAAGCACGTAAAGCAAACCTTGCAACGCAATTAAAATCGGCTGCTGACAAAGAAGGCTTGCAAGCGATTGAAGACGAAGCGTTATTAGATGAAGTGACGTCGTTGGTTGAATTACCAAATGTGTTGCTTGGTCAATATGAGAATGAATTTCTCGATGTACCGCAAGAATGTTTAATTCTTACAATGAAAGCCAACCAAAAATATTTCCCGCTCGTAGATGCTGATGGCAAGTTAACCAGCAAGTTCTTAATTACGTCTAACATTAAACCTGCTGATCCTAGTGCAGTGATTGGTGGGAATGAACGTGTGGTGCGTCCGCGTTTAGCTGATGCCAAGTTCTTCTTTGAACAAGACCGTAAAAAAACACTTGAAAGCCGTTTAGATGGTTTAAACAAAGTGGTCTATCACAACAAATTGGGCTCCCAAGGCGATCGTAATGCACGTGTGGTTGCCATTGCTAAAACGATCGCTGAAAAACTCGACAACAGCATTGTCAGCAAAGTCGAGCAAGCTGCGCGCTTATCAAAAGCAGATTTAATTACGGATATGGTGGGTGAGTTTCCAAAACTGCAAGGCATTATGGGGCGTTATTACGCACAAGCAGAAGGCTTAGATGACGACGTCGCTTATGCTATTGAAGACCATTACAAACCAAACTTTGCAGGTGACACCCTGCCTCGTAGCCAAGTTGGTGTTTGTGTTGCATTAGCAGATAAACTCGAAACCTTGGTCGGCTTATTTAGCATTGGTGAGAAACCAACTGGTGATAAAGATCCTTTCGCATTAAGAAGGCAATCGCTCGGTATTATTCGTATGTTAATTGACTGCAAACTACCACTATCATTGGACGATGTATTGCAAATCGCATTCACGCAGTTTGAAAGTAGTGACGATGCATTAGCTGCAGTAAAAGAGTTCTGTTTTGATCGCTTAAGCGTAAACCTACGCGACCAAGGCGCAAGTACACTAGAAGTTGATGCCGTCTTATCACTCAAACCGGAACTATTATCAGACGTACCTCAGCGTTTAGAAGCGGTGCGTAAATTTGCAACATTGGATGAAGCACCGGCACTAGCAGCTGCGAATAAACGCGTTAGCAATATCCTGAAAAAAATTGATGGCGATGTAAAAGCACAAATTGATGATGCGCTATTACATGAGGCGCAAGAAAAAGCATTAGCTGAGGCCTTAAACCAAACCAAGCCAACAGCAGATAAGTTCTTTGAAAGCGGCGACTATACCGCCTCATTGCAAGCACTGGCCGCACTAAAAGGACCCGTCGATGCGTTCTTTGATAACGTGATGGTTAATGCAGATGACCCAGCACTCAAAGCTAACCGCCAAGGCATGCTGGCAACACTACACCAAGCAATGAACCGTGTGGCAGATTTATCAAAACTAGCCAACTAAAGCATTCATGAAACTGGTGATTCTAGATCGAGATGGCGTGATTAATGAAGACTATGATAACTTCATTAAAAGTCCAGATGAGTGGATACCGATACCAGGCAGTTTAGAAGCGATTACTTTGCTTAACAAGCACGGTTACACCATCGCTGTTGCAACGAATCAATCCGGTATTGCGCGTGGCTTATACAGCATTGAAACACTCGATGCTATTCACGAAAAAATGCACCACGCTGTCGAAAAAGCAGGCGGCGAGATAGCGGCTGTTTATTATTGCCCTCATGTCAATGAGGACCAATGCGATTGCCGAAAGCCAAAAAGCAAAATGGCTGAGGATATCGGCAAACAATTCGCTATTGATTTAAAGGGTGTGCCAGGCATCGGTGACTCTTTGCGAGACTTACAAGCGTTTGCTAATGTTGGCTGCCAGCCGATGCTGGTATTAACCGGCAAAGGCAAAAAAACCTTGGCTGAAGGCAACCTACCAGATGGCACCATTGTTTTTAATCACTTAGCTGAAGCAGTTCAGCATATTATTACGGAATAACAATATGCTCTGGCTCCGCTCCGTTTTATTTCTTATCGGCTTGCTCATCGCCACACCGATTTTTTCGATTCTGGTGATCTTATTATTTCCATTACCGAATGTCACTCGCTCACGCATTGCTAGCGGTTGGGCTTACTTTGTCATGTGGTGGTTACGCATCACTTGCAACCTAAAATATGAAGTGCGTGGTCAAGAGAACATCCCAGACCATCCGTCTATTATTTTGTCTAAACATCAATCCGCTTGGGAAACCATTGGCCTACAAACCATTTTTCCTCCACAAGTGTGGGTAATGAAACGGTCACTATTACTCATTCCATTTCTGGGCTGGGCTTTTGTGGCATTATCCGCCATTCCAATTGACCGCAGCGCAGGCCGTGAAGCACTTAAAAAACTAGTCGAAAATGGTAAGGATAGATTGGCAAAAGGCCTTTGGGTCGTCATTTTCCCTGAGGGCACTCGTACTGCACCAGGCGAAAAAGGAAAGTACCATATTGGCGGTGCTTGGCTTGCGGCCAAAACAGGCACAACTGTCGTGCCTGTCGCACACAATGCTGGCAAGTACTGGCGTCGCAATGCCTTTATTAAACACCCTGGCACGATTCAAGTCGTCATTGGTCCGCCTATAGAAACAGCAGGCTTAAAACCCGATGCCGTCAACAAGCAAGTTGAAAGCTGGATAGAAGCAGCCATGGAGGCTCTCGACTAAGCGCACATGAAAAAAGCATCCATCACCTTAGCAAATGGTGAAACCATTGAATATCAAATTGAACACCGTGCGCGAAAGACCGTTGGTTTAAAAATAACGGATGATGGCTTAATCGTCCATGCTCCAAAACGCATTTTCCAATTTCAGTTACAAGAATTGCTGCAAGAAAAGTCCAACTGGATTATTAAAAAGTTAGCCGCACGTGAACAAAACTATGTGCCGCCTATTCGCTGGCAAGATGGCGAAACACTGCAATTATTAGGTAACCCATTCACATTATTCGCCATCCAGCACTCAAAAAATAAACAGCCACAATTTGATCACGACAGCTTAACCATTGCCACACCCGAACCAGACAATACTGACCTGATTCAACGCAAAGTCATTCAGTGGTATAAAAAACAAGCCTTAACTGACTTTAGTCGACGGCTCGAAATACTGGCTGCAAAACTCAACGTCGCCACGCCACCTCTCAAATTATCGAATGCACAATCCCGCTGGGGCAGCTGTAGCAGCCGTGGTGATATCCGCTTAAACTGGCGCTTATTGCAAGCGCCTCCGCATATTATTAACTATGTGATTTGCCACGAACTCGCACATTTAAAAGAAATGAACCATTCAGCAAAGTTTTGGGCTGTCGTAGAAAGCATCTTCCCAGAGTACAAAGCAGCAGAAAAAGAACTCAAAGCCATTTCCAATCAACTGCATCGTATGTAGCAAGCAATAAAAAAGGGAGCATAGCTCCCTTTTCTCATGTTAATCAGACTAAAGCAGCTGCTTAATATCGCTAGCAATATCTTCTGGTTTTTGGCCATAGCTCAAATACAACCTCACCTTACCTTCTTTATCAAAAGCATACATACCAGCACTATGGTCAATCGTGTAACTATCACCATCTGCGCCCGGCACTTTAGCGAAGTAAATTTTGAAATTACCCAGCGTTTCAGCTGTTTCTTGCAAGCTACCCCGCATCCCTAAAAAGCGCTTATCAAATGAAGGAACAAATTTCGCCAACACTTCTTGTGTATCTCTTTTCGGATCAACCGTTACAAACAATACCTGCACTTCATCCGCTTGATCCCCCAACAATTTCATGGCTTTTTTCAAATCCAACATAGTAGTCGGGCAAACATCAGGACAATGGGTAAAGCCAAAAAACAAAATCACCGCTTTACCAGCAAAGTCACTCATCGTCCGCAGTTGCCCAGTGTGGTCCGTTAATTTCAGCGGCTTAGTAAAATCCGCCCCTGTAATATCCGTCCCAACAAAAGCCGCTGAGTCATCAACATTACCACCTTGCGAAGGGTTACATGCGGCAAGCAACAACATGCCAATTAGCAAAAATATGGTGCGACTAAGACTAAACATACAAAAAACTCCCAAAATCGTTAGTTTTGATTTTAACATGCTGAGAAAATTACGACCTTTAGTTTACAATAGTGCTTTTACGAATTTCACTAAGGCAACAACATGGCAATACCAAGCTCGATGTCAGACCGCGATGGTCTAATTTGGTTCGACGGAAAATTAATTAATTGGCGTGATGCTACTACTCACGTCCTAACACATACCCTACACTATGGCATGGGTGTGTTTGAAGGCGTGCGTGCATACAAAACAGATAAAGGCACTGCGATTTTTCGTTTAGAAGAACATACAGACCGCTTGTTTAATAGTGCCAAAATTTTGGGCATGAAGATGCCATTTGATAAAGCCACGCTGATTGAAGCGCAAAAAACCGCTGTCCGTGATAACAAGCTAGAGTCAGCTTATATGCGCCCAATGGCATTTTACGGCTCTGAAGCGATGGGCATTTCTGCCACTACGCTATCAACACACGTGATTGTTGCGGCTTGGAGCTGGGGTGCTTATATGGGTGACGATGCGATTACCAACGGTATCCGCGTTAAAACATCATCCTTCTCACGCCACCACGTTAACATCACCATGTGTAAGGCTAAGGCCAATGGTAACTATATGAACAGCATCTTAGCGCATCAAGAAGCACAGCAGGACGGCTATCAAGAAGCTTTGCTACTTGATGTAGACGGCTTTGTTGCCGAAGGTTCTGGCGAGAATATCTTTATTATTCGCAAAGGCAAGCTATACACGCCTGACCTCACCAGTGCACTAGAAGGCATTACCCGTGACACCATTGTTCAGTTAGCCGAAGAAATTGGCCTAACCGTGATCGAAAAACGCATTACGCGTGATGAAGTCTATACCGCGGATGAAGCCTTCTTCACGGGTACTGCGGCTGAGGTGACACCGATTCGCGAACTCGATAATCGCCCTATCGGCACAGGCACACGTGGCCCCATTACGGAAAAACTACAAACAATGTATTTTGATGTCGTTCATGGTCGCTCTGCTAAACATGCAGACTGGCTGACATTAATTTAGTTATTAAACTTAACCAAGCAAAGGATTTGTGATGTCTGACGTAAAAGCATTTGAAGTAACGGCTAAAGATTTACCGCTACACTGCCCCACACAAGAAGTGGCGCAGTGGGCATCACATCCTCGCGTGTTTTTAGATGTCGCCAAAACAGGCCAAGTTGCCTGTCCATATTGCGGCACTGAATACACACTCAAAGCTGGCGAAGTCGTTCACAGCCACTAGCTTCACGCCAACACATCCGTGACATCCACCCTATCGCAGCTACAAGCTGGTGAGCTAGCTGGCAGCACGTCAATTAGCCTTGCATCATCAGGTTTAGAACAATTTCCAGAAGCTTTATACGCATTAAGCGACACACTGGAAACCTTAGACTTAAACAACAATGCGCTCAGCACATTGCCAGATGATTTACACCGCTTTAAAAAACTCCGTATTCTATTCTGCTCGTTTAACGCATTTACCGAGCTGCCAGCCGTATTAGGGCAATGTCCTAACCTGAGTATGATTGGCTTTAAAGCTAATCAAATTAAGTATATTCCAGAAGAAGCAATTCCTACTGAAAACCTACGCTGGTTTATTGTTACAGACAATGCATTAACAAAAGTGCCAGAAGCCCTTGGCCAATGCAAAAAACTACAAAAACTCATGCTGGCAGGTAACCAGTTAACCGACTTACCTGATTCAATGGCTAATTGTGTGGCACTAGAGTTACTCAGAATCTCAGCTAATCAGTTTGCCGATTTACCTAGCTGGTTATTTAATTTACCAAAGCTCACTTGGCTAGCATACGCAGGCAACCCATTTTCTAATGCAATTGAAACGGCGCATATGCAACAACATCAAGCGCAAACAATTGACTGGTCAACATTAAAGATTGGTCAAGTATTAGGCCAAGGCGCCTCTGGTGTCACATATCAAGCTGAATGGCAACATGATGGTAAAACTGATATCGTCGCCGTTAAGTTATTTAAAGCAGGGTTAACCAGTGATGGCTTGCCAAGCTGTGAAATGCATGCAAATTTAGTAGCTGGCGAGCATCAAAACATCGTCGGCGTCACAGGTGTGATTAGTAACCATCCAGAAGGGGTGCAAGGCTTAGTCATGCCCTTGTTAAGCCCTAGCTTAACCATCCTAGCAGACCCACCAAACTTTGAAACTTGTTCACGTGATGTCTACCCTGTCGACGCAACATTAACAGTGGAACAAGTGAAGCATATTAGCGATGGCGTTGCGAGCGCCATGCTGCATCTGCACGCCCAAGGCTTAGTGCATGGAGACCTCTACGCGCATAATATTTTATGGAATGACAACCAAGTAGTACTAAGCGATTTGGGTGGGGCTTCATTTCTGCCAATTCAAAACAAAGCCATGACAGCAGCTTTGGAAAAGTTAGATATACGCGCGTATCATGTGTTAGTTGAGGAACTGACCAAGCTTGCCGAAAAACATGACCCGTTAAAGTAGTAGATGCTTCAATGACTAAACATAACATGTCCAAATGAAAGATAAGAAACCTATTCCTTAGCTACATCAGGCTATTTCATTATTGGTCTATCCCTTTAGAATGTCACTGAAACAACACATAGGACAGCCTGTGATTTACAGGCTGTTTTTTTATTCTCATAATAATTGAAAGAACAACATGAAAAACAAACTCTGCTTGACTTTAATCACTTTAGCAACAATAACATCTACTGGATGCGCTACTATTACTAAGGATGCTAACCAACCAGTTCAAATTGAAACTTACTCTAATAGTAACGAACTTGTCACAGATGCAACATGCACAGCCAAAAATGAACGTGGCGAGTGGTCAGTAGAATCAACAGGTACAGTTAATGTTCACAGGTCTGGTGAGAATTTAATTATAAAATGCGATAAAGAAGGTCATGACACTGGACATGGAACTGTCATTTCAAGGGCAAACGGCAGTATGTTTGGCAACATCCTATTTGGTGGGGGCATTGGAGCAATTATTGACCATAACAAAGGAACTGCTTACAGTTACCCAGACTGGATTAGAATTATTCTAGGTGAGAACTTAGTATTTGACCGAAAGCATAACAAAGACAATGAGGTAATGATTGGTCAACCGTCTTCAAGTGATGAATTAAAAGCGATTGAGGAAGAAAAAACAGCGGAGCTAAATAAAATAGAAGAAGAACAAGGATCTGCAGAATAGCCAAGAAGACCAGCGATAAGCTGGTCTTCTTGATTTATGTTTAAATAGGAAGAAGTTGTTTGACCGTTTGTAATAACATAGCTGCTTACCAATATTTTGAATCACTTAACGCTTCAACACACTGCGTTGCACCTTGCATTGTTTCAATCGGATGTCCATCCAGAGACTGCGCCAGCCAACCAATTGGCTCACTTAATGCAAAAGGCGCTTTTACAACGGTTTCTGCAATCGGTTTAAACCCCGTTTTTGTATAAAAGGCTGGATCTCCATAGGTAAACACCAAATCAACCATTTGTCTTTTCAAATAATCTAAACCATAGCGAATCAGTTTCTGCCCTGTGCCAAGGCCTTGATGCTGGGTTGCAACGGCCACAGGTGCCAAAATAAAAGCGGATTGCTTATTCGGTACGATAAACCGGCTAAAGAAGATACAAGCGATAATCCCATCATCATCGCTAGCAGTAAAGCCAATCAGTTCCTGTGGTTTTGTCGTAGCAATGAGGTTCGTCACTAATGTGCCTATGACTTCCCCTTCTGACTTACCTTCAGACGTAGTGAATACCTCGGTAAAAAGCCTAATAACAGATTGTGTATCTGACGGATTAAATAAAGATAGTTTCATCGCGTGTTTTACTCTAAAGGTTTAATTGTCGTATGACCATTACCCCATAATTGCTGAATAACTGTATCTGCATTGGCCACTTGGCTATTGCTCCAAACAGTCGTTGAAGGCACGCCTACTGATGTTGTGAGTAATGATTGCTCTTGCAAGGTATTGTGTAAGTGTTTAGCAACGGCCTCTCCGGTATCAATCACAGACACGTCATCACCAACAATGTCTTGAATCGACTGCCGGACAAATGGGTAATGCGTACAGCCTAATACAACCGTATCAGCGCCTGCATCTAATAACGGTTGGCAATATTGTTTCAGCAACGTTTTCGTTTTAGTCGTATCCAGTTCACCTCGCTCAATACACTCCACTAGGCCAATACAGCCTTGCGTGTGTACTTGAATATCTTGACCATAATTCGCTAACAATGCGGCAAATTGTGCACTTTTTAGTGTGCCAACTGTTGCTAGCACACCAACAACACCATTTTGGCTAGCAAGCGCGGCTGGTTTAACTGCTGGCTCCATACCGATAATCGGCAGCGAATATTGTTCGCGCATTAACTGGATGGATGCAGCAGTCGCTGTATTACAGGCAACCACTAGCGCCTTGACGCCATGCGCAATTAAAAAGTCTGCAATGGCTATACAACGCTCGGTAATCTGCGCAGGACTTAAACTACCATAAGGCGCATATTGGCTATCAGCAACATAAGCGAGATGCTCATGCGGTAACAAACGATGGATATGCTGCAGGACAGACAAGCCGCCTACACCAGAGTCCATAACGCCAATCGCTTGCTCTTCTAGATTTACTGGCTTATTTTTTAGTAATTTGTTTTGCATGACTTATAATGTCTCATTATATTAGAATCTATCATAATGGGTAATCGGTTAAGCAAGATATACACACGCACAGGCGACAGCGGCACAACAGGGCTTGGTGA
This sequence comes from Methylophilaceae bacterium, assembly GCA_006844635.1. Taxonomy (GTDB): domain Bacteria; phylum Pseudomonadota; class Gammaproteobacteria; order Burkholderiales; family Methylophilaceae. Next base: position 9,151 of record SPJO01000128.1, read on the forward strand.
TGGCTCACGCGTCGCCAAAGATAGCTTACGTGTTCAAGCCATGGGAGACGTTGATGAACTCAATGCGGTGGTTGGGCTTATCTTAGTTGAACCTGTTTCTGTTGCGATACGTGATTGCTTAACAACTGTGCAGCATGATTTATTTAATTTGGGTGGTGAAATTTGCATGCCCGGCTACGCACTAATTAGAAAAGAACGTATCACGGCGATAGAAAATCAATTGGATTCTTTTAACGAAGGGCTCAAACCGCTAAAAGAGTTCATTTTACCTGGGGGCAACCGTGCAGCATCTTATGCGCATCTAGCAAGAACGGTCTGTCGCCGTGCAGAACGCACCATGCATGCCCTTAACCATGAGGAAACCTTAACAGAAACTGCTTTACAATATATCAACCGTTTATCAGACCTGTTGTTTGTACTCTGCCGAGTGCTCAATAAGGATGCAGGTGTGCCTGACGTATTATGGAATAACGAAGCTAATTAGATGATTAAAAAATTCCTCAATAAAGTATTTAACAAACGCCAACAAGCAGAAATTGATATCAACCAAGCTGAACGTGATGTGGTTGAAACGGCAAAGAAAATCCCAGCTAAAAAGCATAAAATCAACAAATCGTTGATTAGCTCTGCTGCGATTAAAACGTGTGAAGGGTTACACAATGCTGGTTTCGATGCTTATATTGTTGGCGGTGCTGTAAGGGATTTGCTGCTCGATTCAAAACCGAAAGATTTTGATGTGGCGACCAATGCAGAACCAGAAGAAGTCTACAAAGTCTTTAAACGTTCTCGCATTATTGGTAAGCGCTTTCGATTGGTGCATGTGATGTGGGGCAGAGAAACCATTGAAGTATCGACCTTCCGCGGCCACCATGAGAGTAAGGGCGATAAAAATAAAGGCGATGCCTCCGTCAATGATTCTGGTCGTATTTTAAGAGACAATATTTTTGGCAGCCTAGAAGATGATGCGGTTAGACGTGACTTCACTGCTAACGCCCTGTATTACAACCCAAAAACGGAAATGGTGCTCGATTTCCACAATGGTGCAGCAGATGTTAAGAAGCGTATTTTACGCATGATTGGTGACCCAGTAACGCGTTATCAAGAGGATCCGATTAGGATGTTGCGTGCTGTGCGCCTATCCGCGAAATTAGGGTTAAAGATTGATAAGGCAACAGAGGCGCCCATTGCTAAGCTAGCTGATTTACTACACGATGTACCACCGAGCCGCTTATTTGACGAAATGCTCAAATTGTTCTTATCTGGCCATGCTATCGAAAGCATTAACATCCTGCGTGAACAGCACCTACACCATGGCTTGCTACCATTGTTAGATGTGGTGCTTGAACAACCGCTGGGTGAAAAATTTGTCATGCTGGCACTCAAAAATACCGATGACAGAATTAATGCTGGAAAATCATCTAACCCAAGCTTTTTATTCGCCACCCTGCTATGGCATGAAGTGCTGAAAGCATGGGAACCCCACAAAAAACAAATGCCGATGATTCCCGCTTTATACCAAGCCATGGATGATGTCGTTAAGCAGCAAGCGAAGAAGCTAGCCATTCATAACCGCTTTGTATCGGGCATGAAGGAAATTTGGGCGATGCAGCCAAGGTTTGAGCAACGCTCAGGTAAGCGTCCCTTTGGACTGCTCGCGCATAAACGCTATCGCGCCGCTTATGATTTCATGTTACTACGTTGCGAATCTGGTGAACTCCCAGCAGACATTGGTGAGTGGTGGACAACTTTTGCTGATGCCAAATCAGAACAGCGCAATGCCATGTTACTACCTAACACCGGCCCGAAGAAACGCCGCAGACGCCGGCCAAAAAAGAAGCCAAGCAATAAAGAGGTCTCGAGTGTCTAAAGCGTATATCGCTTTGGGCAGCAATCTCAACGACCCCGAATCACAAGTGCAGCGCGCCTTTTTAGCCTTAAAAAAAATTAAAGACACTTCGGTCATTCGCACCTCTAGTTTATACCGCACTGCCCCTGTTGGTTACGACAATCAACCAGACTTTATTAATGCCACAGCAGAAGTCAGCACCACTTTAGCCCCAGAGGAATTATTGCAAGCATTGTTCGATATTGAACAAGCATTTGGACGAGAACGTCCATTTGCCAATGCACCACGCATTTTAGATTTAGATTTGCTGTGGTATGAAAACCAAACACGCACTACCGATTTTTTAACCTTACCGCACCCACGTATGCATTTACGTGGCTTTGTATTGTTGCCTTTAGCAGAGATTGCACCAAACTTAGTACTGACAGGACACGGTAATGTTGTAAAATTAGCAGCGCGCTTTCAAAACGAAGGTATCGCAAAACTTAATTAGCAAACTCAACCATGACGATTTTTGACAAATATCCGTTTATCGTAATTGAAGGGCCGATTGGCAGCGGCAAAACCACCTTGGCCCGCATGTTAGCGGACAAGTTCTCAACCGAGCTACTCTCTGAAAAAGCTGAAGAGAACCCCTTTTTAGCGCGTTTTTACCAAGATGCTAAACGCTATGCTTTACCAACACAGTTATTCTTCTTGTTTCAGCGTTCACGCCAGATAGCCGATATCAGCCAACTCGATATGTTTTCAAAACCGATTACGGCTGACTTCTTTCTGGAAAAAGACCCGTTATTTGCACGGCTCAATTTAAGTGATGAAGAGTATGCGCTGTATCACCAGATTTACAATCATTTGCAACTGGAAACACCAAAGCCAGATTTAGTGATTTACTTACAAACACCAGTCGATGCGCTTTCTGAACGTATTACCGAAAGAAACATCAAATACGAATCTGACATTCCTTATGAATATATTGAGCGTTTATCGAATGCCTACAGTGAGTTTTTTCATAGCTACGATGTATCACCCGTACTGATCGTGAACAATGAAAAGCTTAATATCATTAAAGATGAAAGCGCATTAGATTTATTGGTTGACCGCATTAGCCAAATTAAAACACGTCGCGAATACTTTAATCCGAATTTCGAATAAGCGACATGCAAATCAATAAACCCATTTTAGACGCAGTGATTCAACAGATGAACGCTGGTGAAAAAGCCGCCATGCTGACATGCTACGATGCGACCTTTGCCAAACTCATGGAGCTAGCAGGTATCGATATACTATTGGTCGGCGATTCTCTCGGCATGGTGCTACAAGGTGCTGACAACACGCTCAATGTCAGCATGCATCATATGACCTACCACACCAAGAGTGTAGCAGCAGGTGCACCAAACACTTTAATTATCGCTGACATGCCAATTGGCAGTTATGAACATGATAATGAAGCCGCTTATAAAAACGCAGAATGGCTCATTCGCTCTGGCGCGCATATGGTGAAGTTCGAAGGTGGCGGCACCAAGGTTGATACTGCACGTTATTTGGTTGAACACGGCATTCCTGTTTGCGCGCACCTAGGGTTTACGCCTCAATCAGTCAACCAGTTAGGTGGCTATAAGATTCAAGGCAAAACCGATGAAAGTGCAGCGCAAATCCTACAAGATGCCACAGACATGGCAAATGCAGGGGCAAGCTTTATATTATTGGAGATGGTGCCTGCTGCGCTTGCAAAAACCATTACCGAAACCATTAGCGCACCAACCATTGGCATTGGTGCTGGCGTTGACTGCAACGGACAAGTCTTGGTGTTACAAGACTTACTTGGCATTTATAATGGGCCAGCCAACAAAAATCCTAATGAGTTTAAATCACCACGGTTTGTACATAATTTCTTAAAAGATACTGACAGCATTCAAGAAGCGGTCAGCGCTTATATCCAGGCCGTTAAAGATCAATCATTTCCCGCAAAAGAGCATAGCTATTAATGCAGATTATCCATCACAGCCATGAACTCACTACGCGCCTGCGTCGTGAAAAGAGAGTGGCCTTTGTGCCAACCATGGGCAACTTACATGCAGGGCATTTACACCTAGTCGACATTGCCAAACAGCACGCCGACTGTGTCGTGGTCAGTATTTTTGTCAATCCGCTGCAATTTAATGTCAAACAAGACCTTGAACAATATCCTCGCACGCTTGAGGCTGATTGTGAAAAACTAAAAAAAGCTGGTGTATCCGTGGTTTTTGCACCAGCGGTAGAGGAAATGTATCCAGGCTTCGATGGCGAGTCATTGAATCAAAGTATGATGATCACTCCACCACCGATTGCTGCAGAGTTATGTGGGGAAAGTCGCCCAGGACATTTTGCTGGTGTTGCAACAGTCGTCGCTAAATTTTTTAATCTGGTCAGACCGAATGTTGCCATTTTTGGTAAAAAAGATTTTCAGCAACTGTTTATTATTCGTAAATTGGTTAATCAATTCAATTTTCCAATTGACATTATCGCAGGTGACATCGTTCGTGAACCTGGTGGCCTAGCCATGAGCTCTCGCAACAGCCATTTCAGCGCAGAAGAAAAAGCGAAAGCACAAGGGTTACACCTTGCCTTAAGGGAAGTTATTGAAGCCGTAAAACTAAACCCAAAAGGTCTCACAGCCATTGAACAAAAAGCGACCGCAGCACTCACAAGCAAAGGCTGGGATGTCGATTATATTTCAGTCAGATCTGCCGTCACACTAAAACCACCACCGATTATGCAAGGAGATTTGGTGGTTTTAGGTGCGGCAACACTGAACAAAGTTCGCTTGATTGATAACATTGAATTTTGCGCTAAACCTTTGAATTGATTACAATGCTAAATTATTCAACTGTTTTACGGTAATCATTAATGCAAAGAACGATGCTTAAATCCAAACTTCATCGCGTCAACGTGACGCATAGCGAGCTACATTATGAAGGTAGCTGCGCAATTGATGATGCTTTGCTTGAAGCGGCTAATATTAGCGAGTACGAGAAAATTGAAATTTACAATGTCACTAACGGCGAACGCTTCAGCACCTATGCCATTCGTGCCGAACGCCATTCTGGCATTATCTCAACGAATGGCGCTGCAGCACATAAAGCAGCACCAGGAGACATTGTCATTATTGCCACGTATGCGCAATATACAGCGCTAGAACTGGAAACTTACAAACCAGACCTTGTTTATGTGGATGAGCAAAACCGCATGCAAGCGCTTAAAAGCAAAATAGCAGTACAAGCGGCTTAACTAGACGCCCTCACTTAACAAACATCCAAAGGTAATTATTTGTTAGATCCCATTGCAATCAAAGATGCTGTCGTCGATGCTATCGAAGACATTAAAGGTTTTGACATCACAGTATTAGATGTGACAAAACTGACCTCCATGACTAACTACATGGTTGTTTGTAGCGCAAATTCAACGCGCCAAACAAAAGCCATTGCTGACAATGTTCATGTCAAGCTAAAGGAACAAGGCGTAGAGCCCCGCGGTGCTGAAGGTGCTGGCGACGGAGAGTGGGTGTTGGTAGATTTAGATGATGTGATTGTTCACATCATGACACCAACCACACGTGCTTACTACAACCTTGAGCAACTATGGGGTAGCAACGAAAAACCTGCCGCGGCTTAACCCAAGCACACTGACATGAAGCTAAAAATCATTTCAGTGGGTCACAAAATGCCTAGCTGGGTGGATACTGCTTGCCGTGAATATATTAAGCGCATGCCCCGTGAGCTCCCCGTTGAGATCATTGAAATCAAACCAGATAAACGTGCTGGCGGCAAAAACAGTCAAGTCGTTCAAGAAGCAGAAGCGCAACGTATTCTTAAGGCAGCTGGTAAAGACTTACTCATTGCTTGTGATGAATATGGCAAAGAGAAAACTACGCTACAGTTAGCCGACATGCTTAAATCTTGGCAGGAATTGGGCCGCGACATCAGCATTGTCGTTGGCGGCGCTGATGGCTTGGACCCCAAATTGATTCAACAAGCAGATGTACGTTGGTCCTTATCAAAACTCACCATGCCACATGCATTTGTTCGTGTACTGCTCACTGAACAACTGTACCGCGCCTATAGCATTACGCAAAATCACCCTTATCACAAACAATAAACACACTAACAAAACAGTGTGATAGCCTATCGGCATGAACTACCCAAAAGCGCTTGTTTGGTTTCGTCGTGATTTACGTGACGACGACCACGCAGCACTCTACCAAGCCCTAAAGCAAAGCCAACAGGTTTATTGTGTCTTTGTTTTTGACACAGATATCTTAAATCAGCTGACTAATAAGGAAGACCGCCGCGTCGAATTTATCTGGGAGTCGGTAGCAGCGCTGAAACAAGCGTTGCAAGCAAAAGGAGCTGATCTCATTGTTCAGTATGGCAAAGCAACTGCATGCATCCCTGCTTTAGCACAAACACTGGGAGTCAATGCCGTCTACGCCAACCACGATTATGAGCCGGCAGCCAAAGCACGAGATCAGAATGTCGCATCTGCATTATCCAAGCAAAACATTGCTTTCCATACTTACAAAGATCAAGTGCTCTTTGAAAAAGATGAAGTACTAAATAAAAGTAACAAACCTTATGCCGTATTTACCCCTTACCGCAATGCCGTACTGAAAAAACTAGATGCCTTTTATGTAAAACCCTACCCCGTTGAACAGTACGCGCACCATCTAGCAAAACGTCCAGCTGAAAAACTAATCAGTCTGGAATCAATGGGGTTTAAACGCACGAACCTCAAACAAATGCAGCTACCGACAGGCATGCACGGTGGCAAAGTGCTGATTGACGACTTCTTGGATCGCATTGCGCAGTATGAAGAAGCTAGAAACTTTCCTGCCATCAAAGGCGTCTCTTATTTATCAACACACTTAAGATTTGGCACTATTTCCATCCGCCATTTAGCAAGGTTGGCACTAGATCGGCAAAACCGAGGTGCAGATTGCTGGCTTAACGAGCTCATTTGGCGCGACTTTTACTTTATGATTTTGCACCACCACCCGCAGGTTGCCAGCGGTGCTACGTTTAACCCAAAATTCCAACAGCTTAGTTTTCCGAACAACGAAGCACATTTCCAAGCTTGGTGCCAAGGACAAACCGGTTACCCACTGGTTGATGCCGCTATGCGACAAATTAATCAAACAGGTTATATGCATAACCGCTTACGCATGGTGGTCGCTAGCTTTTTAGTAAAAGACTTACTCATTGATTGGCGCTGGGGTGAACGCTATTTTGCAGATTACCTGATTGATTTTGATTTCAGTGCAAATAATGGTGGCTGGCAATGGGCCGCTTCAACAGGCTGCGATGCGCAACCATGGTTCCGTATATTCAACCCCGTTACACAAAGCCAACGTTTTGATGCAAATGGCGCATTCATTAGAAAATATGTGCCTGAACTAAGCCAATGTAGTGACAAAGAAATACATGCACCATGGCAAATATCGTCACAAAGGCTACAAACCATCGGCTTATCCTTAGGTAAGGACTACCCAACTCCATGCGTTGACCATAGCAAGCAGCGTTTGTTAGCACTTGATTTATATAAGAAAATATCAGGATAACAGCTAAATAGCAGCATCCTAAAACACTAAGGGCATAGTTTTTGCTCTATCAGTCGGACGAGGAGTACATACGCGTATTAACACAGTGGTTTTTTTGCAACATCTAAAAAGTGGTAGATATAAGCAGCTTTAATTGATAGACATAGCATGACAATTTAAGCGATAATGGATGGAATAAATTGAAATATACGTATGTATAGTTACAAAATTATAATAAAGTGATCGGGATATGCAGTTTAAATTCATGAAAATAATCTTCAGTTGCCTTCTAGTCGTGATAATGACGGGCTGCGCAACAACAAGTAATGACCCATTGGAATCGGTTAACCGTGGGGTTTATAAATTCAACGATGTCACAGATCGCGCTTTAATTAAGCCAGTGGCAACAGCTTATAAAACCGTGACGCCATCACCTGTGCGCAAAGGTTTTAGTAACTTCTTTAACAACCTCGGCTCTATCACCTCTGTTGTAAACAATATATTGCAACTGAAATTTGCAAATGCATTCACTGAGGCTGGTCGTTTTGTCATTAACAGTACATTTGGTATCGCCGGTTTTATTGATGTTGCTGGCATGGACAATGTGCCTGTGCATAATGAGGACTTCGGTCAAACCTTAGGCCACTGGGGCGTAGGTAATGGGCCTTACCTTGTTCTACCGTTTCTTGGCCCAAGCACACTACGTGATACAACAGGGTTAGTGGTTGACCGAGTAACAACTGATCCAATCACTTACACACACAACATTGGTGAAATTAGATTGCATAACCAACTCCGCGCAGCGCAGCTTATCGACAAGCGCGCACAATTGTTAGATGCAACAGACTTATTAGGCACTGCATCGCTTGATCCTTATGCCTTTACACGTGATGCATATTTACAAAAGCGTGCTAGTGACGTACAAGATGGTTTAGTACCAATTGATTTACTAGACGGGTCTTTTGAACCAGCAGATGAAGATATGGAAACACCTGTTGCTGAAAATTAATATGTAATCCAGCACATATAAAAAAAGCCTCTAATAAGAGGCTTTTTTATTGTCCACAGCAAACGTCATGTTGCCAAGCTGCTTCTTTCCCTCTATTTAGCAGCCACTGTCATTTGCTCAATCAGAATAGAGCCTGTTTGTTTAGCACTAGGCAACACCGCATCATTGCCAACCGCCACAATATGCTTCAGCATATCTTTAATATTCCCTGCGATGGTAATCTCTTCAACTGGGTGAATCACTTCACCATTCTCCACCCAGAAGCCAGCAGCACCTCTTGAATAGTCACCCGTGACCATATTCAAGCCATGCCCCAACACTTCTGTCACCAATACGCCTGTCCCCATCATGGCTAACAACTCATCAAAGTTTTGTTGCGTATCTTGTATCACCAAATTATGTGCGCCGCCAGCATTGCCTGTTGTCTCCAACCCTAATTTTCTTGCTGAATAACTCGAGAGCATATAGCCTTGCAATACGCCATTTTCCACCAGCATACGTGGCTTTGTCACAACGCCTTCATTATCAAAAGGACTACTTGCCAGCCCTTTGTTGACATGTGGCAGCTCTTCAATATTCAGTAATGGTGCGGCGATTTGCTGCCCTAAACTATCGAGTAAAAAAGAGGACTTTCTATATAAGTTACCGCCAGAAATCGCACTAATTAATGAAGAAATTAAACCACTCGCCAAAGGTGCTTCAAACAAGACAGGGTATTGCCCAGTTTTAATCGGCTTCACACCCAAACGCCTCACTGTTCGCTGCCCGGCTCGCAGACCCACCGCTTCAGCACTCGCCATATCTCTGGCATCTCTGGCATTGGTATACCAATAATCTCGCTGCATTGCACCAGAAACTTCCGCGATGACTGAGCAACTAATGCTATGTCTTGAACTAGGGTAACCGCCAATGAAACCGTGTGTATTCGCATACACAAAGCGTCCTTCGCTAAGTGACACATTAGCCCCTTCGGAATTTTTGATTCGCGGGTCAACTGCCAATGCTGCTGCCTCACACTGCTTTGCCAATTCACTCGCTTCTTCAACACTTAATTGCCTTGGGTGATAAAGATCTAAGTCTTGTGTATTTTGCGCCATCAAGGCTGCATCAGCCAAACCAAAGAACGGGTCTTCAGCAGTAAATTTAGCAATGTTACAAGCAGCATTCACCGTATCTTTGATGGCTTGCGGGCTAAAGTCTGAGCTGTTGGCATAGCCTTTTTTATGACCAAAAAAAACAGTCAGTGAGATGCCTTTGTCACGGTTATACTCAATATTCTCGGTCTCACCTTTTCGGACAGAAACATTCTGACCAGTCCCAAAACTCACATCGACTTCAGCGTCCGATGCCCCTGCTTGCTTCGCCAGTTTCAAAGCATCTTCACTAATTTGTTTTAAGCTTGCTTGATCCATTACACTCACATCATTGCTAGTAACTAAAAATGTTATGATACATGGCATCCCGCCAACACTGGTGGTTTCTATCAAAAAATCTGGAACACTATAGAGTCAGCTCATGCAAGAAGATGATGAAGATATCGAATTTATCAGTAAAACGCAGCGTAAAGCGGAAGCTGATGCCAAGCAAATGGTTGGCAAGAAGCTTATCGACTTAACTAAAGCACAAATTGAAAAGCTCAACCTTGATGAGAGTTTGCACGATGCTGTGCTTGAAGCTAAACGCCTGACATCGAATGGTGCTATCCGCCGCCAATTGCAGTATATTGGCAAACTCATGCGGAATACCGAGATTGCGCCAATTGAGGAGCAGCTTGCACGGTGGGAAGGCAAGCACGATCAAGAGAATGCACGCTTCCACACATTAGAACGGTGGCGTGACCGCTTAATTGATGATGCTGGAAAATCTAAATCAGATGTCCTACAAGCATTTGTCGACGAATATCCAAATGCTGAAATTCAGCGCCTCCGGACATTAAGTCGCAATGCGCAAAAAGAACAATCTGCAAACAAACCGCCAAAAAGCAGCCGCGAGTTGTTCAAATTACTTCGCGAAATTGCCGAGGATCAGCCACAAGCAGACACCAACTAAATCACTTAGCAAGTGAGTTCAATGTGGCTTTTGTGACAACAGGTGCACCTTCGCGCTCAAAAGCCACTTCTACTTGCTGACCTTGATATCGACCAACAGCAGGACCTAGTGCTTCTGGCTCTTGCAGATCAAAATCGCCAAGCTTCATTAACACATCACCACGTTTCAAACCCGCTTTATAGGCTGGCGAGCCTTTAATGACAGCAAGCACCTTCAAACCGTCTAATGGTGTGACATTACCATCCTTGTCTTTGTGCTTTAATTTGATGACATGTAAGCCAAATATTGGCATCGGCACTTTCGCCCAATAACTTGCATAGTAACGATACTTTTCATCCGCTTCTAACGCTTTCTCATCAATCTCACCTGTTGTCTCAGCGGCTTCTTTGAGGAGTTGTAATTGCGAGAGTGATGATTTTTTAGAGGCATATTTACTGTAAACCAAAACGACATCGGCTTTAATAGCTTTCGCATGCGTAAGCGCCATATTAGGCATAATACTGCCCGCTTCAAACCCTGTACTGCCCATCATGTCATAGCCACGTTCAAGCATGTCTATATTATCTTCATCCGCATGATTGCTTACATACATTTTGGTGTCTGGCTCAACCAACAAAGACTTTAATCCACGTCCATTTTGTTCCTTATAGTGCTTCGCATAAAGATTTTCTTCGGCTTGTACCATTTGCACACTCATGAAAACCAAAACCAGTAGTATTTTTTTCATCATCATCTCAAAGCCTTTGATTTGTCGTTATAATCTTTACCATCAATAGACACAATACAAAACAAATAATTCATATGCAATCAGAAAAAATTAAAATTGGCTTGGTCTCTATTAGCGACCGAGCTTCTCAAGGCGTTTATGAAGACAAAGGCATTCCGAGTCTTAAAGCGTGGCTCAACAAAGCCGTAAGCTCACCCTTTGAAACCATTGAAGCACTTATTGCTGACGAACAAACTACCATTGAATCAACACTCATCGAGCTCGTCGACAATCAAGGCTGTCACTTAATACTGACCACCGGCGGGACAGGCCCAGCCTTGCGCGACATCACCCCAGAAGCAACACTTGCGGTTGGAGATAAGGCTATGCCCGGATTCGGCGAACAAATGCGCCAAATCAGCCTACACTTTGTTCCAACTGCTATTTTATCAAGACAAGTCGCTGTCATTCGCAAGCAAAGCCTCATTATGAATTTGCCTGGACAGCCAAAAGCCATTGCCCAAACACTCGAAGGCTTAAAAGATGATGCTGGCAATATTACAGTACCTGGTATTTTTGCAGCTGTGCCTTATTGCTTGGATTTAATTGGCGCGCCTTTTATTGAAACAGATGAAACGATTGTTAAAGCCTTCCGTCCAAAAAAGAAATAAAAGACGAGATCAACAATGGCATATATTCTAGACAGTAGCTGGCAAAGTTGGATCAAAGAGAATGCACAACGTGGTTGCTTAAAGCCAGACATGCTTAAAGTCATGACAGAGGCTGGCATTGATATAGAAACAGCACAGTTTAACTTAACGCTTTATGAAGCGAGCAACCATCCAAAATCAAATATTAATAATGTACTGAGTGCCGCCAACAACGTAGGTGAAAGCGCAAGCACCTATCTCTTTCAACATGAAAACATACTGCAGACTAGTGATGGTCAAACCATTCATGTCGCGATGCGCTGTAATAAGCCAGACGTGGTCCTACTTGACAACTTTATGACGGCTGATGAGTGTGATGAGTTATGTAAATTATCTGAGGGTACACTAACCAAATCTACAGTTGTGGATGATGCAACAGGCAAAGGCATTAAGCACCAAAGCCGCACCAGCCAAGGCACTTACTTTACCTTGGGCCAAAACACATTAGTCGAAAAACTAGAAAGCCGTATCAGTGAAATTACAGGCATTCCAGCAACACATGGTGAAGGCATTCAAATCCTTAATTACATTGATGGTGGCGAATATAAGCCACACTTCGATTACTTCTCTGACAATGAAGGTGGTCGTGCAAACATGTCAAAAGCTGGGCAACGCATTATCACCATCATCATGTATTTAAACGACGTGGCAGCTGGCGGTGCCACCATCTTCCCTGAGCTAAATCTTAATATCTATCCGAAGAAAGGCTCTGCCATCTATTTCTCTTATTTCAACACTGGCGGACAAACTGATGCGCTCACCCTTCATGGTGGTGCACCAGTCATTGAAGGCGAAAAATGGATTGCCACAAAATGGCTGCGCGAAAATAGCTTCTTATAACAATCAACGTCAACAATCGCTTATGCTCAAACTCATCAAACGCTCACAAGCTGTCATGCCTTATCTTTTCGCATTTTCACTCATCATTGCCACTGGCTTGCTACTGATGGAACTCCCCCCTAGTGAAGGCGGCTTTCCACATGCTGATAAAATTATCCATACCCTACTATTCTTATTACTGAGTGGCACAGGCATATTGGCTTTTCCTAAACAAGCCACACTGATTTTCGTTTGCTTAGCAATCTATGCTGCTACCACAGAGCTTCTACAACATCTGTTAACCGTCACGCGTCATGCCAGCCTGCTTGATTGGGTTGCAGACATTATCGGTATATTATTATGCCTATTCGCAATGCGATTCTATAAGCAACATGACAGCTGAATTCAACCTTATTAAGCAGCACTTTACCCATGCCACCAAGCACACTGACTTAGGTGTTGGCGATGATGCGGCATTAGTGCACGTTTCTGCTGGGCACCAGTTAGTCGTATCAACAGACATGTCCTTGGTTGACGTTCACTTCTTTCAAGATGCAGAACCCTATAACATTGGCTGGAAGTCGCTCGCCGTTAATGTCTCTGATATGGCAGCAATGGGCGCCAACCCAAAATGGATAACACTATCTATTGCATTGCCGACCATTAATAACACTTGGCTGTTGGAGTTTTCTCGTGGGCTAATGGCTTGCGCTAGCGCGTTCAATATTGATTTGATTGGTGGTGACACCACTCGCGGCCCACTCAACATTAGTATCCAAATAATGGGAGAAGTGCCAATTGGAAAAGCATTAAGAAGGGATGGCGCCAAAGATGGTGACGATATTTGGGTGAGCGGTCATCTTGGCAATGCAGCATTAGGACTACAGCTTTTACAAAAGAAACTGCCTAATGTAAATGAAGAAACACGTTCTGTTTGTCTAAAAGCGATTAATACGCCGCAGCCGCGCATTGCACTTGGCTTAGCATTAAGTAATATTGCGACTAGCTGTATAGACATTTCCGATGGGCTAATGGCTGACTTAGGCCATGTCTTAAAAGCCTCAAATGTAGGTGGCACTATCCAACTCGAAAGCATTCCTTGTTTACCCGACATTCGTGCACAACTAGAAGAACCTGATACGCAGCGTTTATTGCTGGCTGGAGGAGAAGATTACGAGCTTTGCTTTACAGCCCCAAGCCAACAAAGAGAAAATATTATGGATGTTGCTATGGAATTAAGGTTGCAGCTAATGCGTGTTGGGCGCATTAACCAAACAGACAGTCTAACCGCCACCTTACATAACAAAGTACTCAACATTAAACACCTAGGCTACGACCACTTTTCCAGTCAAACTTAAAATAAAATGGCAAAACAACCTGATTTTAAATTTCTAATCTCGCACCCCGCTCACTTTTTAGCCTTAGGCTTTGGTAGCGGCTTAGCACCAAAAGCACCCGGCACATTCGGTACGATTGTTGGCTTACCACTGTATTACCTTATCGCGAATTACCCAATCGGCGTGCAGCTTGCAATCATGGCAGCCATGTTCGTCATCGGTATTTATTTTTGTGAGGTCGCGGGCAACAACTTAGGTGTGAGCGATCACGGCAGTATTGTTTGGGATGAAATCGTTGCCATGATGTTAGTACTGACTATCGCCCCAATGCACTGGCTCTGGTGGCTAGTGGCTTTTGCATTATTTAGACTATTTGATATATGGAAGCCTTTTCCAATTCGCCAATGCGATGCCAAACTTAAGGGTGGCTTTGGTGTCATGTTTGATGATTTGCTAGCTGCGCTATATGCGATGTTAGCCATGAAAGCGTTGTTATGGATGACGGCGCAAATTTAAATAAGCTTAGCCAAACACTTGGCTTGGCGTTGCAGCAACATGGTGCAGTGCTCGCCCTAGCAGAGTCTTGCACTGGCGGCCTTGTGGCAGCCAGCATCACCGAGATTGCAGGGAGCTCTGCATGGTTTGATCGAGGCTTTGTTACCTATAGCAACGCCGCCAAGCATGACATGCTTGGCATCCCTATAGACACATTAGAAAAATACGGTGCGGTCAGTGAGCAAACGGCAGTGGCGATGGCTGAAGGCGCACGCCAGCATAGCCAAGCCAACATCACAGGCAGCATCACGGGAATTGCAGGGCCAAGCGGCGGCACAACGAACAAACCTGTCGGTACTGTCTGCTTCGCTTGGACAAATCAGACCGGGCAGACAACATCAACCACTGAACTGTTTTCTGGCGACCGCCAGTCAATACGAAAACAGGCCGCCATCAAGTTGATGACAAGCCTGATTAATCTCTTAGAAAAAAACTAAATCACTAGCGCCAGTGTTTGTAGGAATCACGCTGCCTATGGTGACGCTTATGGTGTTTTTTGACATGTCTTTTATGGCGCTTGTAATGATCATAGTGCTTATAGCCATAATCCTGTGGGCCATAGTGACGATAACCACGATATGGGCTATGCCGGTAAACGACTACTGGCTCATAATAAATGACCCTAGGCGCATCATAATAAACTCTTGGGGTAGCATGATAGCTGCGGTGCGTTCGGATAGACCGATGGCTATCGTAATGTCTATGGCCATGGTCGTAACCATAACTTCCAACACTAATACTCAAGCCATAGGAGTCTCGTGCTTGTGCTGTTGTAACCGATAATGCACTGAGTGCTGCAATAGCAATGATGGTTTTCAATATTTTCATATTAACTCCAATCCTTAAATTCATTTCTCCCCTGAGTTATGAATAACGCTTTACCAAGCTAAACGTTGACACCAGAATACACTCGTATAAATAAAGTAGCAAGTATTTACGCACCCTGCATTACTGCATGGCGCTTACGTTTAAGGGCAAACTATGAAATAATTAGACGTTACAAAAATTAGATTAAATTTAAGGTAAAAATCACCATGGATGACAACAAAAGCAAAGCGCTCTCTGCTGCACTTTCTCAAATTGAAAAACAGTTCGGCAAAGGCTCTATTATGCGTATGGGTGACAAAGACGTGGTCACCGACATACAATCTGTTTCAACAGGTTCACTAGGCTTAGATATTGCGCTAGGCATAGGCGGTTTACCGCGCGGTCGTATTGTTGAAGTCTATGGCCCAGAGTCTTCTGGTAAAACAACCTTAACGCTCTCTGTGATTGCGGAAATGCAAAAAATTGGCGGCACTGCTGCTTTTATTGATGCTGAGCACGCGCTTGACCCACAATATGCAGCGAAGCTAGGCGTTAATATTCCTGACCTGTTGATTTCACAACCTGATACGGGTGAACAAGCACTAGAAATTGCTGACATGCTCGTACGCTCTGGCTCTGTTGATATTGTGGTGGTTGACTCCGTCGCTGCGCTAACACCTCGCGCTGAAATTGAAGGTGATATGGGCGATAGCCATATGGGCTTACAAGCGCGCTTAATGAGTCAAGCACTACGTAAACTCACCGGTAACATTAAACGCACCAATACCTTGGTTATCTTTATTAACCAAATCCGCATGAAAATTGGTGTCATGTTTGGTAATCCAGAAACCACAACAGGCGGTAATGCGCTGAAATTTTATTCTTCTGTGCGTTTAGATATTCGCCGTACAGGTGCCATTAAGAAAGCCGACGAAGTCATTGGCGCAGAAACACGCGTTAAGATTATTAAAAACAAAGTTGCGCCTCCGTTCAAAAAAGCGGAATTCGATATTCTATATGGCGAAGGTATTTCACTAGAGGGCGAAATGATTGACTTAGGTGTTGACTTGAAAATTGTCGAAAAAGCCGGTGCTTGGTATAGCTACAATGGTGAAAAAATCGGTCAAGGTAAAGACAATGCGCGTCAGTTCTTAAAAGACAATCCAGAGATTGCCAAAGAAATTGATACAAAAATTCGCTCTAACTCTTCAGTATTACTAGAAGACATGATTGCACCACGTGAAGAGGCTGACGACTAAGCTGAAGCAGACTGAAGAAAAATCATTGCGTCAACGTGCGCTTGAGTATTTAAGCAAGCGTGAATATTCGGCAGCTGAATTAGGCTACAAGCTGAAAGCCTACGCAGATGAATCCGATGACATTCCAGCCTTAATTGAAGATTTTACCGAACGAGGCTGGTTATCAGATGCACGATTTACGGAACAAGTGGTGCGTGCAAGAAAAGCAAAATTTGGTAGCGCAAAAGTCGCTAATGAATTGCGTGAAAAAGGGGTATCAGATGACTTAATTGCCGATGCAGTCGCTGATATACAGGGGAATGAACTAGAAAATGCCACCGCAGTATGGCGTAAGAAATTTAAACAACCAGCCAGCAATCGTAATGAATGGGCCAAACAAGCCCGATTCTTACAAAGCCGTGGATTTGGGTTTGATACGATCAAAAAAGTACTCAGTGCTGCAGAAGACGATAACGATTAAAACAACATGACGATTACATTAAGCAACAATCCAAGTAGTAACGAGATTCGCAAAGCCTTTCTAGACTTTTTTGTCTCCAAAGGCCATACCGCTGTTGCATCAGCTTCTCTAGTTCCACACGAAGACCCTACCCTACTCTTTACGAATGCTGGGATGAACCAGTTTAAAGATGTGTTTTTAGGCTTTGATAAACGCGCGTACACCCGCGCAACGACCAGCCAAAAATGTGTGCGTGCTGGTGGCAAACATAATGATTTAGAAAATGTGGGTTACACAGCACGTCATCACACCTTCTTCGAAATGCTCGGTAATTTTAGCTTTGGCGACTACTTCAAAAAAGATGCCATTCAATACGCTTGGGAGTTACTCACCGAAGTCTATAAACTACCAACAGAAAAGCTGCTCGTCACTGTTTATGCTGACGATGATGAAGCCTATGATATCTGGGCTAAAGAAATTGGCCTACCTGAAGACAAGATTATCCGCATTGGCGATAATAAAGGCGCGCGTTACGCATCTGATAACTTCTGGATGATGGGCGATACTGGCCCTTGTGGCCCATGTTCTGAAATCTTCTATGACCACGGTGAGCATATTGCTGGTGGGCCACCGGGATCACCTGATGAAGATGGTGATCGATTTATCGAAATTTGGAATAACGTCTTTATGCAGTTCAACCGCGATGAAGCAGGCAATATGCACCCATTGCCAAAACCCAGCGTCGATACGGGGATGGGCTTGGAACGCATTTCAGCCATTCTGCAAGGCGTACATGCTAACTACGAAATTGACTTGTTCCAGCAATTAATTAAAGCGGCAGCACGAGAAACCAACACCAAGGATTTAAACAACCCGAGTCTAAAAGTATTGGCTGATCATATCCGCGCTTGTTCATTCTTGATTGCCGACGGTGTCATCCCGGGCAACGAAGGTCGAGGCTATGTGCTACGCCGCATTATTCGCCGCGCTGTCCGCCATGGTTATAAACTGGGTGCACGCAAAGCGTTCTTCAATCATATGTTGGCTGACTTAGTGAGTGAAATGGGTGAAGCGTACCCTGAGTTAGTCAGTGAGCAAACCCGTATTACAGCAACACTTAAGCAAGAGGAAGAACGCTTCTTTGAGACCATCGAAAATGGCATGGCAATTCTAGAAAC
Source organism: Methylophilaceae bacterium (assembly GCA_006844635.1). GTDB lineage: Bacteria > Pseudomonadota > Gammaproteobacteria > Burkholderiales > Methylophilaceae. Next base: position 27,437 of record SPJO01000128.1, read on the forward strand.
AGAGTTAGCAAATACCAAAGATGCATTTAACGGTGAAACTGCTTTTAAACTGCACGACACTTATGGTTTCCCACTCGACTTAACGGCAGATATTTGTCGCGAACGTGGTGTCAGCGTAGACACGGACGGCTTTGATGCTGCGATGGCTAGACAAAAAGAACAAGCACGTGCGGCTGGCAAGTTCAAAATGGCAACCAACCTAGAATATGATGGCGTTGCCACAACGTTTCATGGTTACGAGCAATTAGAGACCAGCGGCACTGTTACAGCATTGTATAAAGATGGCACCAGTGTCGACCAACTATCAGAAGGTGATCAAGGGGTGGTTATTCTAGATAACACGCCGTTTTACGCAGAGTCTGGTGGTCAGATTGGCGACAGCGGACAGCTGAAAAGCAGTAAAGGTTTATTCACCGTTGAAGATACACAAAAAGTACAAGCGGCCGTTTTCGGTCATCACGGCACCCTAACAACAGGCTCATTAAGCGTTGGCGAAGAACTGAAAGCGCAAGTGAATATGCAGGCACGCGCTGCGACCATGCGCAACCACTCTGCAACGCACCTCATGCATAAAGCTCTACGTGAAGTGCTCGGTGAGCATGTCCAGCAAAAAGGCAGCTTGGTTGATACGGAAAAAACCCGTTTTGACTTTGTGCATAACGCGCCGATGTCAAACGAAGAGATTCGTGAAGTGGAACGCATTGTGAATGCCGAAGTCTTTGCCAACGAGGCGACCCAAGCACGCGTGATGGACATTGATGCTGCCAAAGAAACAGGCGCCATGATGTTGTTCGGCGAAAAATATGGTGATGAAGTGCGTGTCTTAAACATTGGCTCCTCATGTGAGCTTTGTGGCGGCACTCACGTAGAACGCACTGGCGATATTGGCTTATTTACGATCGTTGCTGAAGGCGGTGTGGCGGCTGGTGTTAGACGTGTTGAAGCCGTCACTGCCAGCACGGCATTACGCTATATGCAAAGTATGGAAACAACCTTAGGTGGTGTGGCTGGCACATTAAAAGTGCTACCGGCCGAAGTACCGACACGCATCTCAGGCTTGCTGGAGCAGGTCAAGAAACTAGAGCGCGAACTCGCTACAGCCAAAGGCAAACTTGCCTCATCGCAAGGCGATGACTTGGCTGGCCAAGCTATCGACATCAATGGTGTTAAAGTACTTGCAGCAGCATTAGAAGGTGCTGATGCAAAAACGTTGCGTGAAACCATGGATAAACTAAAAGATAAGTTAAAATCCGCTGCTATCGTATTGGCAACTAGCAATGGTGACAAAGTGAATATTGCTGCAGGCGTCACAAAAGATTTAATTGGCCAGATGAAAGCGGGAGAACTCGTCAACCACGTGGCTGGACAAGTCGGCGGCAAAGGTGGCGGAAAACCAGATATGGCGATGGCTGGCGGCTCTGATGCTAGCCAGTTACCAACGGCATTAGCCAGCGTTGAAAGCTGGGTTAAACAACAAATTGAGCATTAAAATTATTAAGAACGCATTATGGCATTAATCGTACAAAAATATGGCGGCACTTCGGTCGCCAATCCTGAGCGGATTCGCAAATTAGCGAGCCGCGTTGGTCGTTTTAAAAAACAAGGCCATCAAATTGTGGTGGTGGTGTCTGCTATGTCTGGCGAAACCAACCGTTTGATTTCGTTAGCCAATGAAATCACCAAAGAACCAGACCAGCGAGAGCTAGATGTGATTGTCTCGACTGGCGAACAAGTGACCATTGGCATGACCGCGCTAGCACTACAAGACCTCGGCTTTAAAGCCAAAAGCTACACTGGTTCGCAAGTCAAAATATTAACGGATGCATCGCATGGAAAAGCGCGCATTATTGATATTGATGGCCAAAATATGCAAAAAGACTTGGATGATGGCTATGTGGTCATTGTGGCAGGTTTCCAAGGCTGCGATGCTGAAGGCAATATCACCACACTAGGCCGTGGTGGCTCTGATACTACTGGCGTTGCTTTAGCAGCCGCGCTGAAAGCAGATGAATGCCAAATCTATACCGATGTAGATGGCGTCTATACTACTGACCCGCGTGTAGTGCCAGAAGCAAGGCGCCTAGATCAAATTACATTCGAAGAAATGCTAGAACTAGCTTCGCAAGGCAGTAAGGTGCTGCAAACACGCTCAGTAGAGTTTGCAGGAAAATACAAAGTGAAATTACGTGTGCTTTCCAGCTTTGAAGAAAGTGGAGATGGCACACTGATTACGTTTGAGGAAGAAGATAAGGACGACAATATGGAACAACCGCTCATTTCTGGCATCGCATTTAATCGTGATGAAGCGAAAGTCATGGTGCTAGGCGTACCCGACACCCCTGGCATTGCCCATCAAATCCTAGGCCCGATTGCTGAAGCCAATATTGATGTGGATGTCATTATCCAAAACCAAGGTGCAGACAACTCAACGGACTTCACATTCACAGTGCATAAAAACGAAATGCATAAAGCGCTTGAGATTATTCATAAAGAAGTACAACCAAACATTAATGCGCGTGAAATACTAGGTGATGATAAGGTAGCCAAGGTTTCAGCCGTCGGCGTTGGTATGCGTTCGCATGTTGGCATCGCTAGCAAAATGTTTGAAACACTGTCTGAGGAAGGCATTAACATTCAAATGATTTCGACCAGTGAAATTAAAGTCGCCGTCATCATCGAAGAAAAATACATGGAACTAGCAGTCAGAGCGCTACATAAAGCGTTTGACTTAGACGAGGCGTAGTAAAATAACCATTAAGACGCATTGATTTTCACGGCAATATCGCGTAATATCGCGGCCTTGTAATAGTTTTAAAACGGAGAGCTGGCCGAGTGGTCGAAGGCACTTCCCTGCTAAGGAAGCATACGGGGTAAACCTGTATCGAGGGTTCGAATCCCTCGCTCTCCGCCAAATAAATAAGCACCCCTTGTGGGTGTTTTTTTATTTTGTGGTGAGTGAATAGGTGAGAAACCTCTTAGGGTTCGACTAGCAAAGCACTGCTTTGCTGGACGCTGAGTATACGAAGCGGTCTTGAGGCAAGGCCGAAAGATGGAAGCTTCCCGCAAGAGGAAGCTGAACACAATCCCTCGCTCTCCGCCATCTTCTCAATCGACTTGGTGGTTTACCACATAGCGAGATTGGCGATACTCCTTGCGGGTACTGACTTACTGCTTTAGCAGTTAGCGAAGTTGGGGATGCCCTTTACGGGTAAAAAGTTAAGCACCCCTTGTGGGTGTTTTTTATTTTATGGTAAATACATCAGTAAAAACCACCTCGCGTAACGCTTAATAAAGCCACCAAAAAACCGCTTGTTCTTCGAATGAAGTCCACCTTAGCAAAGGTAGAATCTTTAAGAACGCATTAATTTCTATAAGGTTGGGCAATGAAACCGGTGGTGGTTTTTAGGCATGCACAATGCGAAGGGGCTGGATATTTAGGTTATTTCCTAAGCCAACAACAGATTCCTTGGCATGAAGTGCGGATCGATTTGGATCAGGCAATTCCTGAGTCTGTAGACGATTATAGCGGCTTAGTTTTTATGGGTGGCCCCATGAGTGTGAATGATCAGTTTCCATGGATTCCACAGGCGATTCAGCTCATTCAAAAAGCGATCGATCAAGATGTGCCAGTACTGGGTCATTGTTTAGGTGGTCAACTCATGAGCAAAGCCTTAGGCGCAAGCGTGACTAAAAACCCAGTAGAGGAAATTGGCTGGGGAGAATTACAGGTGCATGAAAATGCTGATGCCGAAAAATGGTTTGGCAGAACCAAGCGGTTTTTAGGTTTCCACTGGCATGATGAAACATTTACCCTTCCGCAAGGTGCGACTCGCTTACTATCAAGTGAATATTGCTTGAATCAGGCCTATGCGATTGATAAGCATCTTGCCATGCAGTGTCATATTGAGATGACTGGCGCATTAGTCAAAAAATGGTATCAATGTTGGGAGTCACAAATTGAACAATCAGAAAGCCCTGCTGTACAAACCAAACAAGAAATGCTTGATAACCTATCAGACCGTATAGAAGAACTTAATCAACAGGCACATGCGCTATATTCAAAATGGACGATGGGCCTTGCCGCTTGATATTAGACAGTGGCAGTCGGCATCATTTATGCGAACTAGCCATACGTTTAGCTTGAATATGACTCTTCTGTAACATTCTCACTCAATAGTTTTTCTGGTAATAATGTGCCAATGATCATGCCAATGATGCTGGCAATCAGTCCAGCCAAATGTGCTGGCACCAGCGGTTCTTCTGCACCAAATACCATGATAGCTAACCAAGTGAACAGCCCAAAAAAGATGGCGAATAAGGCGCCTTGGTTATTGGCACGACGCCAATATACGCCACAGACTAATGGTACAAAAGCCATCACGAGTGTTACTTGATAGGCATCCTCTACCATTTCAAAAATGCTATGTTCGGAATTAATCGCATAGATTGTCACCAGCACAGTAAAAATGAATGTGACTTTACGCATTAAGCTTAGCTCTTGCTGATCGCTCAGGTTTGGCAACATTGGCTTTAATATGTTTTCTGTAAATGAAACAGAAGGTGCTAATAATGTCGCCGAGGCACAGCTTTTAATCGCAGATAGCAAGGCGCCAAAAAATAAGATTTGGGCGGCCATTGGTGCATGCTCTAACACCATCGTCGGCAGGATTAGTTGGTAATCAACGGCTATTAAATTTTCAACCATTTGTGGGTCTAGTAACTTTGCTGAATAAGCGAGAAACATGGGAACAAAAGCAAAGATAAAATACAGAACCCCACCTAATACTGTTGCCCAGACAGCGATGTGAATTGTCTTAGATGACTGCACGCGTTGGAAGACATCCTGTTGTGGCATCGAGCCAAACATCATGGTGATTGCTGCAGCAATAAAGGCGATGACTTCTGTTGAATTTAATGATGGCCAGAAGTTAAACATCCCTGCTTTGCTTGCATGATCGACAACAACAGACACGCCACCAACCATCCCACTCACTTCGCTGCCAATATAGAGCATGCCTGCAACGATAATAACCATTTGTAATAAGTCAGTAACCGCCACTGCCCACATACCGCCATAGACGGTATAAACCAAGATTGTAGTTGCGCCGATTATCATGCCCACTAACTGGCTTATTTCACCACCAGAAACCACATTAAACACTAAACCAAGTGCCGTAATTTGTGCCCCGACCCAGCCTAAATAAGAGATAACAATGGCGATGGTAGTTAATACTTCGACCTTTCGGCCATATCGCCTTTTATAAAAGTCGCCAATGGTCAATAATTTCATTCGGTATAACGGCGCAGCGAAGAACAGCCCAACAAGGATTAAACACATTGCTGCACCAAAAGGGTCCGCAACAACACCAGATAAACCCTCTTCTAAGAAAGTCGCAGGGATACCTAAGACAACCTCTGCACCAAACCATGTCGCAAACACGGTTGCAGTCACCATATAAAAAGGCAAGTGCCGACCAGCAATTGCGAAATCAGCCGTATTTTTTACACGACTCGCCGCCCACAACCCAACACCAACTGAAATAAGCCAGTAAATAATGACAAACCACAATAGCACGCTGATATCCCCCGATTGTTTTAAACTTGTTCTCAACGTAAAATTATTCCATAAAATACGAATTTCGTTAAAAAAACATCCAATCTAAGTCCATAATGTTTTAACAGCCGTAAGAAAATATGAGAATATGTTTGTAAGCATCATTTATCGCGTGATTTTTTTTGTTTTTCTTGTATAATGCACGCCTTACGCGCCCGTAGCTCAGCTGGATAGAGTACTTGGCTACGAACCAAGGGGTCAGGAGTTCGAATCTCTTCGGGCGTACCAAATCTAAAAAGGCTTACAACTGAATGGTTGTAAGCCTTTTTTATTTACGTTTACAAGTTCATCATTAATCGCCAAAAAAGCACGGCCCATTTGGGTAGTCAGATATCGATAAGCGCCTAAATTCATTTACTTTATCACGCTTCAATGTTAAGTTAACTCTGACTGATTAACGTAGGATTTCGCGTGAAAGCTTTAGTAAAAAAATTCCCTAAAGAAGGTATTTGGCTTGAAGATATGCCGATGCCTGAAGTGGGTAATAATGACGTATTAATTAAAATTAAAAAGACTGCCATTTGTGGCACCGACATTCATATCTATAATTGGGATGAGTGGGCACAAAAAACCATTCCAGTACCCATGATTACCGGTCACGAATATGCCGGTGAGATTGTAGAACTTGGTTCAAATGTCACGGACTTAAGTGTAGGTGATATGGTGTCAGGTGAAGGTCATATTACTTGCGGTCGTTGCCGTAACTGTCTAGGTGGCCGTATTCATTTATGCCCAAATACCATTGGCGTCGGCGTGAATAGAACAGGTGCTTTTGCTGAGTACTTATCCGTGCCAGCAAAGAATGTGTTCAAACCGAGTCGACCTGTCGACCCAGAGCTATTAGCGGTTTTTGACCCTTATGGCAATGCCGTGCACACAGCCCTATCCTTCAATATGGTGGGTGAGGATGTCTTAATTACCGGCGCAGGTCCGATTGGCATGATGGCAGCAATGGTTTCTTCACACGCTGGTGCGCGTAATATTGTGATTACTGACTTGAACCAGTATCGCTTAGATATGATTAAGAAAATCTTGCCGCGCGTTGTGACCGTCAATGTTGCAAAAGATAAAGTAGATGAAAAGCTGATGCACTCACTCGGTATTTTTGAAGGCTTTGATGTTGGTTTAGAAATGTCTGGCTCACCCATTGCCTTTGGCGATATGTTAGAGAAAATGATTAACGGTGGCAGCATTGCGATGTTAGCGATTATGCCAGCAGGCTCGGGCATTGAATGGGATAACGTGGTCTTTAAAGGCCTCACCATTAAAGGCATTTATGGTCGCGAGATTTTCGAGACTTGGTATAAAGGCTTGATGATGGTACAAAGTGGCTTGCCACTAGAGAAAATCATCACACACCGTTTCCATTACACAGACTTCCAAAAAGGATTTGATGTCATGCGTTCAGGTGAATCAGGCAAAGTTATTTTGAATTGGGAAGATTAATTTTTAAGGTAAATAATGAGTTTTAAAACAGCCAAAGCGAGTATCGCAAAAGATTTAGAAGATATTAAACAAGCAGGATTATGGAAAACAGAGCGCTTTATTAGCTCTGACCAAAAAAACAATATTACTTTAGCGGATGGCAGCGAAGTATTGAATATGTGTGCCAACAACTACCTTGGCCTAGCCAACGATCCGGATGTGATTAATGCCGCTAGAGAGAGCCTGGACAAATGGGGCTTCGGCTTGGCTTCAGTTCGCTTTATTTGCGGTACACAAACCTTGCACAAAACTTTGGAACAAAAAGTCAGTGACTTTTTGGGGATGGAAGACACGATTCTCTACGCTGCTTGCTTTGATGCGAATGGCGGTTTATTTGAGTCGATTCTGACAGCAGAAGACGCGGTGATTTCTGATGAACTTAACCATGCTTCTATTATTGATGGTGTGCGCTTATGTAAGGCTGCCCGTTATCGTTACAAGAATAATGATATGGCTGACTTACGTGCAAAACTGGAAGAGGCAAAAGCCAATAATGCACGCCGGATTCTGATTACCACAGACGGTGTATTCTCGATGGATGGCACCATTGCACAATTAGACAAAATTTGTGATTTAGCGGATGAGTTTGATGCCATGGTGCACCACGATGACTGCCATGCAACAGGCTTTATGGGTAAAACAGGTCGCGGGGTACATGAGTACTGTGGCGTGATGGATCGTGTTGACATTATTACCAGTACATTTGGTAAAGCATTAGGCGGTGCTTCTGGCGGCTTCACTTCTGGCCGAAAAGAAATCATTGATATGCTGCGCCAACGTTCACGTCCTTACCTTTTCTCGAATACAGTGGCTCCGGCCATTTGTGCTGCATCACTATCAGTGCTTGATCGATTAGAACAGTCAACCGATCTGCGTGACAAGTTAGAGCATAATACCCATTACTTCAGAAAAGGCATGCAAGCAGCAGGATTTGAAGTTGATGATGGTGACCACCCAATTGTGCCAGTGATGTTGGGCGATGCTAACTTAGCACAAGAAATGAGTGCGAAGCTATTAGAAAAAGGCATCTATGCCATTGGCTTCTTCTACCCAGTTGTGCCTAAAGGTAAAGCGAGAATCAGAACACAGATATCCGCAAAACACACGACAGAAGATTTAGACAAGGCAATCAAAGCGTTTAGTGAAACACGTGCAGAGATGAACGCTTAAGCTTCCGCCTTTTTGTTTGATAGTATCAAGGCGTCAAGCTGTTCGATAGGCAGCGGTTTACTGAACAAATACCCTTGGAAGTTAGCACACCCATTTTCCAGTAGGTATTGCCGCTGCTCCTCAGTTTCAACCCCCTCCGCAATCACTTCTAAGCCTAGGGTATGTGCCATCGTAATAATAGTCAGCACGATGGCTCTATCACTGCTATCAGTGACAATATCTCGCACAAATGATTGGTCAATCTTTAACTGTGACAATGGCAGCCGTTTAAGATATTGTAACGAGGAGTAGCCAGTACCAAAGTCATCTAACTCGAACTGCAGCCCGATCACTTTAAGCTCGTTCATAATGGTAATGGTATGATCAATATCTTCTAGCAACATGCTCTCAGTTAACTCTAACTTAAGCAAATTAGGGTTGACTTCATAGCGCTGTATCATCGCACTCAGATGAGAAACAAAGTCTTGTTGGTGGAATTGTTTAGCACTGACATTGAGTGATATGCATAAATGCTGCGTTTGCTCGTCTTGCTGCCAAACGGCTAGCTGTTTACATGCCGTTTCAAGCACCCATTGCCCAATAGGAATAATCAAACCGGTGTCTTCGGCGAGCGAGATAAAGTGAATTGGCGACACCATGCCTTTCTCTGGATGCAACCAACGAATCAGTGCTTCAACGCCAAATACCTCACCTTTATCGTCCACTTGTATTTGGTAATGTAGTTGGAATTGTTCCCCTCTAATGGCCGTCCGTAACTCAATTTCCATAGCCGCACGCGCACTAACCGCATCCTGCATTTGTGGATCGAAGAATCTTAATGTGTTCCTACCTGAGG
>SPJO01000179.1 GCA_006844635.1 Methylophilaceae bacterium
CAACATGAACTGATTAACACGTGTAGCATTGGCATTGCCGTCTATCCGGATGATGGTAGCAATGCTGAGGTGCTGATTAAAAATGCTGATATCGCGATGTATCGCGCAAAAGAAGTCGGTAGAAATAACTATCAATTTTTCACGCAAACTCTGAATGAAAAAGCAGCTAAACGCATGCAAGTCATTTCACAGTTGCGCACGGCTATTGAACAAGAACAGTTTCACTTAGTCTACCAACCTAAAATCGAAGTGAGTACTGGCAAGATTGTTGGTTTAGAAACACTTATTCGATGGCGCTTGCCGGAAGGTGGTTTTATTCCACCAGCAGAATTTATCCCCATTGCAGAAGAGTCTGGGTTAATCAATGCGATAGACGAATGGGTACTCAAAAAAGCATGCTTGCAAACCGCAATCTGGTTTAAATACGGTTTTAAATCTTTATTGGTTTCCATCAACTTATCAGCCAAGCAATTTGAACAACCGAATTTAATCGCTAATTTGCAATCAACCCTTATTGAAACGGGCACTAAGGCGAGTTCAATAGAACTTGAACTCACTGAAACTGCTTTGATGGATATCTCCGATAAAACAATTAAATTACTGCATGATATTAAATCACTCGGGGTTGCGCTTTCTATCGATGATTTTGGCACTGGGTACTCAAATTTATCTTACTTACATAACTTACCCATGCAAACATTGAAAATTGACAAAGCATTCATCGATACCATCACCCTCAAAACAGACAAATCACCCATTGTTGATACTATTATTAGCCTGAGTAAAAATATGGGCTTAAAAGTGATTGCCGAAGGGGTAGAAACTGCTGAGCAGTTAGCATATTTAAAAGCACGAGGCTGTGACGAAATTCAAGGTTATTACTTTAGCAAACCGGTGAGTGCCGATGAAATTACCGCCATGTTGCAATCAGGCAAGCCTTTGCCAGCTGCAAAAAACTAAACAGGCAACTTAAAACCATTGTGATTATCATAGTTCAGAAAGCTACTGCTGTGCTGCTTGCGCTTGTTGCAACAAGGTTTTCGCATTGAGTTTTCTTTGTGCCATGGTCATCTTCTGCTGCTGATTTACCATCACAGAACTAGACATACCCTCTATACCACCGCCATTTCGCATCCCTGAGACCGGGCTGGCACTACGATAATCTAGCCCAGTGGCTAACCGGACATGTGTTTCGTCAACCATGGTGCCGTTAGAAACATCCATGCCTAACCATACATCATTGACCCAAGCTTCAACCCATGCATGGGTTTGCATGAGACTGCCATCCTCCGTAAATAGATAGCCGCTGACATAACGTGCAGGCACCCCAATATGGCGACAACAACCAATAAATGCATGCGCATGATCCTGACATACGCCCTGCTCTAACTCAAACGCCTGTGCCGCCGTGGTGTCCACCTGTGTTGCACCCTTGATATATTCCATTTTGTCACGCAGCGCATGCATCATCGACTCTAGGGACTTTGCATCAAACTGATTAGCGAACGCTGCCATGGACTTATCAGCACGTGTTAAGTCCGTATCCCTAAGGAAAAATGGTAATGGTACCGATTGTCTTGGAATGAGACCACCAACGCCTGTTTCCACCTCGCCGGCAACAGAAATCAATAAGGAATCATGTGGCTGATCAATCACCAGCGTATGCGTTAAGTTCCCATAGGTATCAATATAGCGATCTAACTGCCCATTGACCCTAATTTCCCAATGTTTAACATGCTGACCAAGGCCATTCAGGGGTGATAACCGCAATTGCTGAATAGTGTAAGTAACGGGTTCACTATAGACGTATTGTGTTTGATGCTCGATGCTTAAGCGCATGATATTACCTTGTTTATTTGAATATTTATCTTTTAACTATTGGCAGAAATAAAACTACGGTGAATTTCACTACCAACTTCTGCATTGGCGCTAATGAAGTCATCTAAAAACTCATACAGCCCATCTTTTAGGATATCGACCATACGACTGAAGTGTAGTTTGGCATGTAATTCGCCAGATAAGCGTCTGGCTTCATTTTGTCTGGTCCCAGATACTTGCTCAATAATTGGCATAATTTCATCATAACAGGCATGCAAAGATCGCGGCATATCATCTCTTAAAACAAGCAGTTCAGATACCTTGAGTGGGTCAATCGCATTACTATAGATTTTTTGATAGGCCTGGAACGCAGACACTGATCGCAACACCGCACTCCACTCATAATAATCAATCGCCGCATCTGCTTTTGTCGATTCATCAAAAGCCAAGTATTTAGCCCCTAATAAACGTGCCGTATTATCTGCACGCTCAACAAACGTTCCCAAACGCACGAAACTGAATGCTTCATCTCGTAACATCGTGCCAAAACAAACACCGCGGAATAAGTGCGAGCGAGAACGTACCCACTCACAAAACTCACTGAGCCCCGTCCGCGTTAAGTCTTGTTTTAAGTACTGGCGAAACTCTAACCACAAAGCATTCATGTTTTCCCAAGTCTCACTCGTCATGGCAACTTTTACTGAGCGCGCATTTTCTCTCGCACTTCTTAAAGCACTATAAATACTTGATGGGTTATCCTTATCCATGGTTAAAAAGCGGATGACATGGTTCGCCGTGACATCACCATAGATTTCTTCAAACAAACTTTCACTGCCAGAAATCCTAAGCGCATCAGTCCATAAAGCCAGTTCATTGTCGGCTTCCGATGGTAACAAGCTCATGCTGTAGGTCACATCCAATATCCGCGCAACATTTTCTGCCCGCTCAATATAACGCGCCATCCAATACAAATGGTCTGCTGTTCTGCCTAACATTACGCCACCTCTTGTACGCGCATCGTCGTTTTAACACCAGGGAACGCTGCTGTCGGGTTCGCCGCTTTGCGTTTCTGCTTGAGTACCCATGTATCTTTCGTACCACCACCTTGGGAGGAGTTCACAACAAGTGAGCCTTTGCGCATGGCCACTCGTGACAAGCCACCAGGCACCATGCTGACTTTTTCGCCAGACAAAACAAAAGGCCTTAAATCAACATGCCTAGGTGCAATGCCTTCTTCCACCAATGTAGGACAGGTAGATAATGATAATGTGGGCTGCGCAATATACGCTTCTGGGTGTTCTGTAATCAATTTCCTGAACTTTTCAATCTCAGCTTTACTTGCTTTGGGGCCAACCAACATCCCGTAACCACCTGACCCATCTACTTCTTTGACGACCAACTCAGATAAGTGCGCTAAGGTATAAGCCAAGTCTTCTTTTTTTGTCAGTTGATAAGTCGGTACATTTTGCAAAATTGGGTTCTCGCCTAAATAGAACTTTATCATCTCAGGCACATAAATATAGGTATCTTTATCATCGGCAACGCCCGTACCCACCGCATTGGCTAACGTCACGCCACCATTGCGGTAGACCGATAATAAACCGGGCACACCCAGCATAGAGTCAGGCCTAAATACGAGTGGGTCAATAAAGTCATCATCAATCCGTCGGTAAATCACATCAACGCGCTGCGGCCCTTGCGTTGTACGCATATACACCAAGTTGTTTCGTACAAACAAATCACCACCTTCAACCAGTTCAACGCCCATTTCTTGTGCTAAAAAAGCATGCTCAAAATAAGCACTATTAAACGCACCAGGTGACAACACAACAACGGTCGGGTTTTGCATGCCCTGTGGTGCAACGGAACGCAAGTTCTCTAACAACACTTGTGGGTAATGCTCTACTGGAGCGACTGAATATTTTTGGAATAAATCAGGGAATAAGCGCATCATCATTTTGCGATCTTCTAACATATAAGAAACGCCAGATGGTGTACGCAAATTATCTTCCAGCACATAAAACTCAGACTCAGAGGTCCGCACTAAATCCACACCTGCAATATGCGCATAGACTTGATTAGGTAAGTCGACGCCATACATTTCAGGTCGATATTGCTCATTGTTCAAAATGCTTTCTGGAATAATGCCAGCCTTAATAATCTCTTGATCATGATAGATATCATGCAAAAACATATTCAAGGCTTTCACCCGTTGAATGGCGCCCTTCTCTAGCTTAGTCCACTCTTTGCTAGAGATAATTCTTGGAATCACATCGAAGGGAATTAAACGCTCTGCGCCATCTTCTTCACCATACACATTAAAGGTAATCCCTACACGGCGAAATAAAACTTCTGCTTCAGCACGCTTAGCAACCAGGTCTTCTTCTGGCACCCCAGCAAGCCACTCATCATAAGCAAGGTAAATTTTTCGCGTATCTTGCCCATATGCTTGCATTTCATCAAAAAACTCTTGTGCTGTTTTTGTCATTTTACGACCTTAATATTTGTTTCAATACCTATCTATGCAAACTACATACCAGAAAAAACTAATTCAATAAAATCATAAGCTTGCATCATTCCCCAAAAAACATAAGCGGCAATTCGCACCAAAATAGTGCGCAAAAATACAGCAGGGACTCAAAACAGGTAGCTAGGCCGAAAATGCGCTAGTGTTAGAATAGCGCCTAGGCAAAACAACGCCCGTGTAAAACGTTAAATACATCATCTGATTCATTCATCATTTAAAAGGCTTAGTATGGCAATTCAGTGGTTCCCTGGACACATGACTTCAGCGCGTAAAAAAGCAGCTGAAACGATGGAGTTTACCGATGTCGTTATTGAAGTCCTTGATGCGCGTTTACCTGCCGCCAGCCATAATCCAATGATTGATGAAATGCGTTTATTCCGTCAACGGCCAAACTTAAAAATACTCAACAAAGCAGACTTAGCTGATCCCAAAGCGACGCAGGCATGGCTGAACTACTTCAACAAACAGCCAAACACTAAGGCAGTAGCCTTATCATGCAAAAAAGCAGGCGATGCCAAAAAGATTCCGGGGCACTGTCGCAAACTTGCACCGCACCGTGGCACACATATCAAACCCTTGCGCATGATGATTATGGGCATTCCTAACGTTGGTAAGTCCACGCTAATGAATGCCCTACTGAACCGCCGCGCAGCAAAAGTCGGCGATGAACCTGCGGTCACAAAAAACCAACAACGCTTTGAACTAGACCCAACCATGAATATCGTTGATACTCCCGGCATGATGTGGCCGAGAATTGAGCATGATAGCGATGGCTTTATGTTAGCTGCCTGCCATGCTATTGGCCGCAATGCGGTGATTGATGAAGATATTGCCACCTACTTAGCTGACAACCTACTAGCCAATTATCCAGACTTATTAAGTACGCGTTATAAAACGGATGTCAGTGATATGGATGGGGTGGATTTATTAGAGGCTATCGCTAAACGACGCGCTTATAAAAGACGAGATGGTCTGCTGGATTTAGAAAGAACCGCTATGGTATTTTTAACCGACTTCCGTCACGGCAGCATTGGTCGAATCAGTTTAGAAACGCCAGATAGCCGCATTGCCATGCTAGCAGGCGACGAATCCTGATATATCTAAGCCTTATACATCTAATCGCACTTCGGTGTAACGCATCACCTTGTTACGCCCGTTCTCTTTTGCTTTATATAAAGTAGAATCAGCCGCAGCAATTAAGCCCTTAAAATCAAAACCAGCTCTGATAGAATCAGCAACGCCGATACTGGTAGTTATCGGGATATTGAGCTTGCCATCAATATATGGCGAATTTTCAATCGTTGCCCTAATCCTTTCAGCCAATACAGCCGCTTCATTTTCATTCGTATTGGGCATAAACACTGCAAACTCTTCACCACCATAGCGACCAATCACATCACCTGTACGCAAAACCTCTCTACTCGTGTGTGCAATATGCCTTAATACATCATCCCCAACCAAATGACCATGCACATCATTCACTACTTTAAAGTGGTCGATATCAAGTAATAATACAGACATACTCATGTGGACACGTTGGCACAAGGCTTGCATTTTCTGTGAAGCATCTTCTAAGCCACGTCGATTTAAGATACCTGTTAGCCCATCGACTGTCACCATCGATTGTAAGTTTCTATTTAGCTGATAACTTAACATCAACACAAATAAACTAGAGATAAAGAACTGAGAAACCGCGCCGATCATAAAGGTATACGCATTAACCGGCCAGGCGGCAAACGACTCGAACACGGATGCATCAACACGATACGCAGAGAAAGCGCGACCCACCATCAACACAGCTAAGAAAAGAAATAGGCTTGAAGTAATCCAGTATAAATTGCCCAACAAACCTTCGTCTTGTGCAAACGTCAACCGCGCACATGTCAGGTAAATACCAGCAAAAATCATGGCATCTAAAACGACAATCGTCCGAATATCTTTATGAATTAACATAAAGTAAATATCCACCACAAATAGCAGGCTAAATACAAACAATGGAATCCGGTGGTCGGCTTTTTTGCCAGAGAAAGCTTGGATGCCATTAATATACAAACTCAGCCCCGCACCAATCAGTGCGGTGCCTGGTAAAAATGGGATATCAGCATCTAATTGCATCATCACCAAAACCATACCCAAGCCCACAACAAGGTTACCAACAGCCCAATAACCAGGGCCTTCTAAATTCTTGTGGTGCACCCTTGTAATGCCCAATAGCATCGACAGCATAAAGGTCAACAACATTGACATAAACACAATCGTTTTTAGATCGAAATGCGGCATGCATAACAGTATTAAATGTTATTTACCTTTTGGCAACTAATTTATTTTGTATCGAAAAAATATTATGGTCGATTAGCAGTTAAAATACGGCTACGAATTTTTTCGGCAATTTAACTTGCCGGATTCAACGAACGTAATCATGTTAAATACTCTGAATACTCCCCAGCGCGAAGCTGTAAAATATGTTGATGGCCCTTTACTTGTGCTGGCTGGTGCAGGTAGTGGTAAAACACGTGTGATTACGCAAAAAATTGCTTATCTCATTGACGAAGCTGGCTACTCTCCAAAAGAAATCGCAGCCATTACCTTCACGAACAAAGCAGCAATTGAGATGCGTGAACGCGTGAATAAGCTGATTGACGGCAGCAAAACCAAAGGCCTAACCATTGCGACCTTCCACTCGCTAGGCTTACAAATTTTACGGCAAGAAGCCGAGACCTTGGGTTATAAACCACAGTTTTCTATTCTCGATGCTTCCGATAGTTTTAAGATTCTTTCCGACATTCTATCGACAACTGATAAGCAGCTGCTCAGGCAAACACAATGGCAAATTTCTGGTTGGAAAAATGCATTTATTAATCCAGACCAAGCAAAAGCGACTGCTGACGAAGAGCTAACTGTAGCAGCTGCACAGGTCTATCAGCTTTATCAGCAATCTCTCAAGGCCTACCAAGCTGTAGACTTTGATGACTTAATCAAGCTACCTGTAGAGCTATTTGAACAGCACCCGGAAACATTGCAAAAGTGGCAAATGAAGCTCAAGTATTTACTGATTGATGAATATCAAGATACCAACACTTGTCAGTATCGACTAGTCAAAATGTTAACGGACTTTTCAAAGCAGTTCACTGCAGTTGGAGATGATGACCAAGCGATTTATGGTTGGCGTGGTGCGGATGTGGAAAACCTCAACCAACTCACCAAAGACTTTAGCAATCTTAAAATCATCAAACTCGAACAAAACTACCGTTCTACCGTACGGATTCTACGCGCCGCTAACCAAGTCATTGCCAACAACCCTAAACTGTTTGATAAGAAGTTATGGAGTGATTTAGGCACTGGCGATATGATCAATGTCAGTGCAGCTAAAGATGAAAACCACGAAGCTGAAAATGTGGTGACTAAGTTAATGGCCCACATGTTTGAACACCGCACGCACTATAAAGATTATGCCATTCTCTACCGCGGTAATCACCAATCGCGCATTTTAGAACAGCAGCTACGCAACAATAAAATCCCCTACACCATTTCAGGCGGTCAATCGTTCTTTGATAAAGCTGAAATTAAAGACATTGTGAGTTACTTACGTTTGATTGCTAACGAGGATGACGATCCGGCCTTTATTCGTGCCGCCACCACGCCGAAAAAAGGTATTGGTAGCACCACATTAGAGCGCTTAGGGGAATATGCAAGCAAACATCAAATATCACTATTTGCAGCGGCCTTTGAGGGTAGCTTTCAAGGTGAGCTGGGAACCAAACAACTCGAAGACCTACTGACATTTACGCAATACATTAACAAACTACAAGCGCGTGCTGTACGTGACCCTGCTGAAGCAGTATTAAACGACTTACTCAAAGCCATCGAGTACGAAGCGTACCTCTATGACCATGAAGAACAACGCGCAGCTGAATCACGCTGGAGCAATGTCTTAGAGTTTGTGACATGGTTGACCAACAAAAGTAAAGGCAGCACAGAATTTGGTAATGAACAGCCAGAAAAAACACTGTTAGAACTCACGCAACTGGTCGCGCTTATTAGTATTCTTGAGGGACAAGAAGAGGCTGAGCCTGATGCCGTCAAGCTCAGCACCTTGCATGCTGCAAAGGGCTTAGAGTTTGGCCATGTCTACTTAATTGGCACCGAAGAAGGCATTCTTCCGCATCGTGAATCGATTGACAGTGATAAAATCGAAGAAGAACGTCGTTTAATGTATGTGGGAATTACCCGCGCACAAAAGTCTTTGACTGTCTCTTGGTGTAAGAAACGTAAACGCGCAGGTGAAATGGAAATGTGTGAACCTAGCCGTTTTATCGCTGAATTGCCGAACGATGACGTGCGCCATTTCGGCAACCCATTTAACGACCCAGAAGTCAGCAAGGATTTTGGTAAAGAAAAAATGGCCAATATCCGTGCGATGTTAGCTGCCAATAAAGAGAAATAACACATGCCTTATATCACATTAGAAAATGCATCACTGGCTTATGGCCATCATGCTTTATTAGACCGAGCAGCCTTCCAATTGGATGCTGGGGAACGCGTGGGCTTAATTGGTCGCAACGGTGCGGGCAAATCAAGTTTGCTGAAAGCACTCGCTGGCGAAACCAAGCTAGATGATGGCAAGCTGTGGGTTGCTCAATCCGTGCGTACTGTTTATGTGCCACAAGAGCCTGAGCTCAACCCTGAGCATACAATTTACGAAGCCGTTGCAGAAGGCTTAGGTGAAGCACAAAAAACATTGGTTGCCTACCATGCAGTCACGCATCAAATGGGTGAGCCAGATGCAGACTTTGATGCATTAATGAAAGAGATGGAAACGCTACAGCATGATTTAGAAAATCTTGGTGCCTGGGAGATGCAATCTAAGATTGAAACTGTGCTTAGCCGGTTAAGCCTAGACGCAGATGTTGTGATCTCAACCTTATCTGGCGGTTGGCGTAAACGGGTTGCGCTCGGACGTGCACTGGTTGCAGAGCCAGAAGTCTTGCTACTCGATGAGCCGACCAACCATTTGGATTTAGAAGCCATTTTGTGGCTAGAAGAACTACTACTAGGTTTCAAAGGTGCTGTGTTATTTATTACGCATGATCGTCGCTTCTTGAACCGCTTAGCCACGCGTATCGTCGAACTTGACCGCGGCCAGCTAACAGATTTTGTAGGCACCTATAGTAACTACTTAGTTAAAAAAGCAGAACTGCTCGAAGTAGAGGCCACGCAAGCGGCAAAGTTCGACAAAGTGCTCGCACAAGAAGAAGCATGGATACGGCAAGGCATTAAAGCACGCCGCACACGTAATGAAGGGCGTGTAAGAAACTTAGAGAAGTTACGGTTAGAACGTGCGGCTAGACGCGAGCAACAAGGCAATGTCAAACTGAATATTGATGCTGGGGAACGCTCAGGAAAATTAGTCGCTGAACTCAATAATGTGAAAAAAGCTTACGGCGACAAAGTACTGATTAATGGCTTTAACACACGGATTTTAAGGGGTGACCGTATTGGTTTAATTGGCCCTAATGGCGTTGGTAAAAGTACTCTTCTCAAGTTAATCCTTGGTGAAATTGAAGCCGATAGCGGAGAGATAGAACGCGGCACCAAGTTGAATGTTGCTTATTTTGACCAAATGCGCGAACAGCTTGATGAAGAAGCAACACTCGCTGACACCATTAGCCCAGGTTCAGACTTCGTTGAAATTGGCACCGAACGTAAACATGTCATTAGTTATCTAGAGGACTTTTTATTCCCACCACAGCGTTCCCGCTCGCCAGTGAAATCATTATCTGGCGGCGAACGAAACCGCTTGTTATTAGCACGGCTATTTGCACGCCCAACCAATGTACTGGTGTTAGATGAGCCAACCAACGATTTAGACATTGATACACTGGAACTACTTGAGAGCTTATTACAAGAATACAAAGGCACCCTCTTCTTAGTCAGCCATGACCGTGAGTTTCTTGAGAACACGGTCACACAAGTCATCGCCTTTGAAGGTAATGGCGTGCTAGATGAATTTGGTGGTGGTTATGATGATTGGCTGCGCTTCTCGGAGCAGAGAAAAGCAGAAGAGCCAACACAAAAGAAAGTCGCTGAAAAGAAACCTTCGAATAAAAAGCCAACAACCAGCAATCCGAATAAAAAATTAAGTGCTAATGAAAAAAAAGAATTAGAAAATTTACCCCAAGAAATAGAAGCGTTAGAAACAGAGCAAGCAGAGATCAATCAACAATTTACTGATCCTGATATCTACCGTAACCAACCAGAGCTAGTTAAATCCCTACAAACAAGGCTTGCTAAAATTGAAGCACTGATTGAAGAAAAGATAACACGCTGGGATGCACTGGAACAGCTAAGCTAGTTGATTCAATTAATTTGGCACGTATTTAGCTTAGACTTAACCATCTTTGTATTAGCAAACAACACCACTTATCACCATGATTAACTCATTAGCCTTTGCCCGCCATGGGGACAAAGAAAATTCCGACTTCTTTGAAGAATATTTACAACGCATTTTAGAAGAGCGTGACCGCTTAGGTCTCACCGAAATGGTGCATGAAATAGACGCTTTGATGATTACTGTCGACCCGGACAGTTCTATTGAGTACATTGCTGAGCTATGCCTGATGACGCCTTATCACTACTTAGTCACGTTAGAGAGTGAATCACATTGGACACATATCTTACGCATTGATATAGACTCGCCTGATTTAATCCTTCGCGAAGTCAAAGACCCAAACTTCAGAGGCATCTTCCGCTCTTTAAATGAAATTTACCCAGTGGGCTCACGTAAACCCAATAGCCGTTATATGGGTGAGATTATTCGTGTCAGCAATAAGCATGAAGTAGAAGCCATTCAAGGCTCTCGCGAATTTAGATTCTTCAATCAAGATGATGTTCGTAGGTTAGAGCTGCCAGGGAATGTCACATTTAGTAAACCTTCTCCTTACACCCATAATATCGTTGGTTATCTAGAGCGAGATATTGCTGATATTCGCGTTTACGCACTCGGCATCAGTACAATTCGCGATGATATTCAAGCGGTCTATGAGGAAGCAAAAACAACGCAAGAAAAACTGCGCATTAATGATTTAATTTTACCCGTTGATCACTTGGCTACCCGTATCTATAGTCAAAATCGAGAAGTAGCCATTCTTGAATACTTATCGCTTTCCAGTTATCACTTTTGGGGTGCTTATAATATTAAAGACCAAAACTCTTCAACGAATGTCACAAAAAGTGTACATGCGGTTCCAGAATCAAAAAGCCCTGCAAAAGTATTTACCGCTAACAACACACCCTACTTTGTGAATCACTTAGAGAAGTTGCCTTCACCGACAGAAACGTTTGTGCGTAATTATGGCCCCCGTTTGCACCACATGGCGCTAGCCGTCAAAGATGGTGAACGCGATGGCGTTGAGAATATTGACTTTGTTGTTAACTCAATTGCCGAGCAAGGAAAAG
>SPJO01000178.1 GCA_006844635.1 Methylophilaceae bacterium
TTAAGCACGTGTAAAGCGATACGGTTTTCCCTGAGCCAGTTGGGCCAGTTACGAGTACTAAGCCATATGGGCGTTGCACTGCGTCTAGTAATAGTTTTTGTTGTTTTTCTTCATAGCCTAAGGCCTCGATACCTAAGGTGGCACTCGTCGGGTCAAGAATACGCATGACGATTTTTTCGCCGTGAATCAACGGTAGCGTGCTAACACGAAAGTCAATGGTCCGTGTTTTCGATAGCACCAGTTTCATCCGACCATCTTGCGGTATTCT
The DNA here is from genome assembly GCA_006844635.1 of Methylophilaceae bacterium. GTDB lineage: Bacteria > Pseudomonadota > Gammaproteobacteria > Burkholderiales > Methylophilaceae. Next base: position 269 of record SPJO01000178.1, read on the forward strand.
CTTTTCAGAGATGTCAAGATTTGAAATCACTTTAATCCTAGAGGCCAGTTTGTCTTTAATGGCTAATGGGGGCTGTGCAATATCCCGTAGCTCACCATCAACGCGGTAACGAATGCGATAAAATTTCTCATATGGTTCAAAGTGCAAATCGGAAGCGCCGATATTAATTGCATCCAGCAGCATTTTTTGTAAAAACTTAACAACTGGCGCATCATCGACCTCTTGGCCTCCGTCGTCCTCTTCCTCTTCCTCACCAATACCCATGTCTAAATCAAAGTCATCATCGACATCCAGTGATGCCATGCTGGTGTCTTTTGATTCAATAATGCTGTCGATCCATTTACCTAGCTTGTCATCTTCCACAATTACCGGGGATAGTTTCATGCCCATTTGGAATTGCACGCTATCTAAAGAATGTAATACAGTTGGGTCAGAAATGCCGACAAATAAAACATTGTTGCGACTCTGCAAGCCGATCACACGATTGGTTTGCATTAGTTTTTGGTCAATGGTTTTTGCCGGGAGATAGTCAGAATTTAATGCATCGAGGTTGAAATAGGGAAAGCCAAAGGCTTTTGACGATACATCAGCGATTTTTTCTGCAGACAGTTTTTTACTTGTAATGACTTGTGAAATAAAAGGGATTTTGGCGATATCCGCTTGCGATTGCAATGCCGCTGCATCTTGTTCGGATAGCAGTTCTTCTTTAATTAACATGCGGGCTAAGCCGCTTAATTTGGTCGCAGTTGCAGTCGTTGCCATATCTCTTATTTTTTACATTTAAACTATTTAATGATGTGTGCTTAATAAACTACTGTAGTTAAACAATATTTCACTCATTAATAATGCACCTTCAACTGCTTGTTGTAAAGAAAATGGCCGTTATTAGTGATTAATTTTTGTAAATTGATCGTCGGTAACTGTTATAAGTGCAACAAGCTTGGGTGGGACCGTTAAATGTTTTGCGCATAAAAAAAGCCCCTTATGGTTAGGGGCTTTTGTCAGTCATTAAGCGATACGCTACATATTGCTAATGATCTCATCGCCAAATTGTGCTGTGCCCACTTGTGTTGCAGCTTCCATTTGTGAAGAGAAATCGCCCGTGACGCGCTTCGATTGAATGGCTTTGCTGACCCCTTTAATGACTAAGTCAGCGGCTTCTGTCCAGCCTAAATGGCGCAACATCATTTCTGCCGATAGAATGAGTGAGGAAGGGTTAGCAAGGTCTTTTCCAGCAATATTAGGCGCTGTTCCATGCGTGGCTTCAAACATGGCAGTGGTGTTGCTTAAGTTTGCACCTGGTGCGATACCAATGCCGCCGACTTGAGCCGCCAGTGCGTCGCTCATGTAATCACCATTTAAATTGAGTGCCGCAACCACATCATACTCTTCAGGGTGCAATAGGATTTCTTGTAAGAATGCATCGGCAATACAATCTTTAATGACGATACCATTCGGCAGCTTGCACCATGGACCACCATCAATTTCCACAGCACCAAACTCTTCTTTTGCGAGTGCATAACCCCAATCTCTAAAGCCACCCTCGGTGAACTTCATGATGTTGCCTTTATGGGTGATGGTTACAGATTTCTTTTTGTTATCAATCGCATACTGAATCGCTTTGCGGATTAAACGTTTACTACCATCAACAGAGACGGGCTTGATGCCAATGGCTGTGGACTCTGGGAAACGGATCTTTTTACGAACACCCATATCACTTAAAAACTGCACGACCTTTTCGACTTCATCGCTGCCTGATGCCCACTCTATACCAGCGTAAATGTCCTCTGTATTTTCGCGGAAAATGACCATGTCTGTTTTTTCCGGTGCTTTAACTGGGCTAGGGACGCCCGTAAAATATTGAATTGGACGTAAACAAACAAATAAATCTAGCTCTTGCCGTAATGTAACATTAAGTGAACGAATGCCGCCGCCAACTGGAGTTGTCAGTGGCCCTTTGATTGAAATGACATATTCTTTCAGGGCTTCCATGGTTTCTTCTGAAAGCCATGTGTCTTTGTCATAAACGTTCGTTGACTTTTCACCGGCAAACACTTCCATCCAAGCGATCTTTCGTTTTTTACCATAGGCTTTATTGACAGCGGTATCCACCACTTTTTGCATAGGAGGGGTAATATCCACACCTATACCATCACCTTCAATAAATGCGATAATTGGGTTGTCTGGAACATTCAGTTGGTTATCTTTACCAACTGTGATTTTCTCTCCGTGACTGGGGACTTTAATTTTTGATGCCATTATTACGATTCCTAATATGATAATTTTATTTAATAAGCCATTTAATGTGGTGTGTCAGTTTAGTGCGCATGAACGACATCCCACATTAAAGGACTATATTGATATTCCAAAAGTCTACGCGGCGGGCCGTCTCGACACAGATTCGGAAGGTTTACTTATTTTAACCGATGATGGCGCATTACAACATCGTTTAAGCCATCCTAAGCACAAAGAAATTAAGACTTACTGGGTACAAGTTGAAGGTGAGCCAACCATGCAAGACTTAGCACCACTCAAAAAGGGTGTGCAAATAAAAGATTTTGTGACACAACCAGCTCAAGTGCGCTTGATCGATGAGCCAGAAATGCTATGGGATAGAGTGCCGCCGATACGTGAGCGGAAGAATATAGCAACATCATGGTTGGAAATTAAAATATCAGAAGGGAAAAATCGGCAGGTGCGTCGTATGACGGCGAAAGTTGGCTTCCCGACATTGCGTTTGGTTCGGTATGCGATTGGTGAATATACAATTGATCATATTGCAAATGGACATTATCAGGCGCTATCTAAATGAAGCCAATTTTAATTATTCGGTTTGTCGCACATGAAGGTCCTGGTTATTTTGGCACTTTCTTGGACGAACAAGCGATCGCGCATCAACTGCTTGCTATTGATAAAGGTGATGCGGTGCCAAAGACGGTGCATCAGTATAGTGGCTTGGTATTAATGGGTGGGCCGATGAGTGCGAATGACGACTTACCATGGGTACCAGCTGTATTACATTTAATTCAAGAAGCGGATGCGGCAGATATACCGCTATTAGGGCATTGTTTAGGTGGGCAGTTAATTAGCAAAGCGCTGGGTGCAGAGGTTCGATCAAACCCAGTAAAAGAGATTGGTTGGGGCCCAGTGCAGGTTGCGAAAAGTGCATTGGCGGAATCCTGGTTTGGGCCAATTGAAACATTCAATGCATTTCATTGGCATGGCGAAACGTTTGATATGCCTGAAGGTGCCGAGCGTATACTGTCCAGTGCGTATTGTGAAAATCAAGCCTATGCTTTAGGAAAACATTTAGTTTTGCAAACGCATGTAGAGGTGTTGCCGGCAATGATTGTTAGCTGGTGTGAAGAGGGGGTAGAAGAGTTAGCCTCTGTATCACAAAGTCCAGCTGTGCAGCTCGCTAATGAAATGCAAGAAGATGCAACATTACACTGCTTTTTTCTGCACAAAGTCGCATCGCAGCTTTATGGGCAATGGCTCAAAAATCTAGTGAGCTAACTATGATAAAATGATGCAAATTTTTTCAAGCGGTTCTTTATGTCAGGTAATACGATAGGTAAGTTGTTCACGCTCACTTCATTTGGTGAGTCTCATGGCCCAGCCATTGGCGGTATCGTTGATGGTTGCCCCCCTGGATTAGCGATTTCTGCTGAGGACTTGCAGTTAGATCTGGATCGTCGTAAACCCGGTACGTCGCGCCATGTCACACAGCGAAAAGAAGCGGATTTGGTTGAGATTTTATCTGGGGTGTTTGAAGGAAAAACAACAGGTGCGCCAATTGGTTTGCTGATTCGGAATACGGATCAACGTAGTCAAGATTACAGCAAAATTAAAGATACCTTTCGACCAGGCCATGCTGATTATACGTATAGCCAAAAATATGGTGTGCGTGATTATCGCGGCGGTGGCCGTTCCAGTGCGCGTGAGACGGCTGTACGTGTGGCAGCAGGAGCTATTGCCAAAAAATGGCTAAAACAACAGGTTGGCGTCAGCGTGCGCGGCTATATGAGCCAACTAGGTGAAATTGAGATACCTTTTCAAAGCTGGGCACATGTCAACGATAACCCCTTCTTTTCTCCCAATGTGGATGTTTTGCCAACATTAGAAGATTACTTAGATACCATTCGCAATGAACGTGACTCAGTTGGTGCGCGAATTAGTATTGTGGCTGAGGGCGTGCCTGTGGGTTGGGGTGAACCAGTGTTTGACCGCTTGGATGCCGATATTGCGCATGCCATGATGGGGATTAATGCTGTCAAAGGCGTTGAAGTGGGGGCTGGCTTTGCTGCTATTGCACAGCGCGGTAGTGAGCATTCCGATGAAATGACGCAAGCAGGCTTTGTGACCAACCATGCTGGTGGTGTGCTAGGCGGCATTTCTACAGGACAAGCACTACATGTCGATATCGCATTAAAACCTACCTCTAGTATTCCGCAACCGCGGCGGTCCATCGATAAGGATGGTCATGACACTGAAATGCAAACGACAGGTAGACATGATCCATGTGTCGGCGTACGCGCAACACCAATAGCAGAAGCCATGTTAGCACTGGTATTGATGGATCATGCACTCAGACATCGTGCGCAAAATGCTGATGTATCAAGCGATGTTCCCAAGCTTTAATCTGTTACCTCGTTAAAGCTTTTGAGCCATATCTTACATCGCAATCTTTCTAGCTTCTATTTTGTTTATTACTTTTTTGTAGGGGTGTTTGTCCCATACTGGGCGCTATATCTACAGTCAGAACAATTCTCACCAGCGGATATTGGTATCTTAATGTCGCTATTTCAAATTAGCCGTATTTTTGCACCAAATTTTTGGGGTTGGTTAGCAGACCATACCGCAAAGCGCACAGTGTGGATTCGACTTAATACCATCTTAGGTGTTATCGGCTTTATTGCTGTTTTTTTTGTGGATGGTTTTTGGCCAATGTTATTGGTCATGGGTGCACTTAGTTTATTTACCAGTTCTACCATGCCGTTATCTGAATCATTAACATTGGCACACCTCGCCAATACCAAAGGACATTATAGCCGGATTCGCATGTGGGGCTCAGTTGGCTTTATTGTGGCTTCTATTATGCTAGGTTATGTCATCGACTGGGCAGGAATTGCTAGTTTGCTTTGGGCGATATTGGCTGTGCAAATCGCCTTGTTTTTATTAACCTTTCGATTACCTGAAGCGAAAGTAAAGCCCCATCATACCGATGGTGCATCGGTATGGAATATTTTGAAAAAACCAGCAGTCATTGCGCTGTTAGTAGGGTGTGCCATGATGGTCACCGCGCATGGGGTGTTATATAACTTTTATTCTATTTACTTAGCTGAACATGGTTACGATAAAGCCATGATTGGGTGGTTGTGGTCTATCGGTGTCGTCTGCGAGATTGTTGTTTTTCTGTTGATGCCTCGCATCATGCGCCGGTTAAGTCTGAAAAATATTATGTTAGTGAGCTTAGCTTTAGCTGTCCTCCGATTTGTCATGATAGGCGTTGCTGTAGATAATCTGCTGATACTGCTGATTGCACAAACCTTGCATGCGGCTACCTTTGGTAGCTTTCATGCCGCTTCAGTTGAAGTGGTTGCACAGTTCTTTAATGGTCGGCATCAAGCGAAAGGGCAAGCGATTTATAATAGTGTGACATATGGTTTAGGTGGTGCAATCGGCGGCATTGCTGGCGGTTATGCCTTGCAATATTTAGGTGGTGAAACGACCTTCTTGTTGGCGGCGGTTTTTCCGTTGATTGGTTTTGCTGTGGTAGCATGGGGCTTGAATTTAGCGAAAACCCATGGTGGGCAAGCAATGTTTGGTTAAGGTTGGTGCCACATGTTTCAATTTAAAACAGTTTTGCTGGTTTGTCTGTGTGGCGCTGTTGCTGTTTTAGGCTTGCTTGACTGGGAGCAATTTGATGGTGACTTTGTTGCACCGATCACCTTACATGCAGATGAAGAGGGCCATTTTTTTGGTGAACTAACGGTGAATGGTGCGACGTTACGATATATTGTGGATAGTGGTGCCAGTAATGTAACAATGAATAGCATTGATGCGCGGAAAGCACAGATTAATTATGCAGAAGGTGATGTGATTAGTTTATTGACGCCGAGTGGCGAAGTGCCAGCATATAACCTGAAACTAAGCGGCATGGTCATTGGCCCTGCTACACTGAATGGTGTTGATGTCACAGTGATTGAAGGTGATTCGCCGCCTTATGTTTTACTTGGGCTGTCTGCGCAAAGAATGTTAGATGTGAAGCGAGATAATGAAGTAATGACGCTAGGGATTAGACGTTAGAGATACTATTGGAAAAGGTTAAAGGGTTTTTATGTTTAGACCGCAATACTTTTTGTTAACCGTTATTTTATGTTTTTCTGTTCATGCATTTGCTGCAACACAAGTGAATATAGTCGGACTTTTTAATAATAAAGCCTTACTCATGATTAATGGGAATGGACCATTCAGTATCCAATCTGGTCAGGTGAAGCGAGGTGTAAAGTTGGTTGCAGCGAATAGCGAGCAAGCAACGCTAGTCATTGATGGTAAGCGTCGAGTGTTAGGCATGGGGCAAACGGTCTCTATCGCTGGTAATGCTAAGCCTTCGGGAAATGAAGTCAACAGACCGTTACATTTATATGCTGATAGCAGAGGACACTTTTTTGGCGATTTGACGATTAATGGCGCATCGCTTAAATACCTTGTTGATTCAGGTGCAACAACCGTGGCGATGAATAGTGCAGATGCAAGGTTTGCAAGAATTGATTATAAAAAAGGCCGTAAAGGAAGGGCCAAGACGGCGAATGGCATTGTTGATGTTTATTTAGTCCGGTTGACGACCCTTAAAATTGGATCGATTGTGTTGCACAACGTGGAGGCCAGTGTTATTGAGGGCGACTCGCCTGATGTATTGTTGCTGGGGATGTCGGCACAGAATAGATTGCACATGGAGCGGAAGGGACCTGTACTCACCTTAACTAAGAAGTACTAGATACAAAGCTAGCAGGCTGAGTAATGAACGTAAAATAAAAAACGGGCCAAAGCCCGTTTTTTATTTGTTAGTAAGCACTGTTTACTTAACGACAAACGTTACTTTTAAAACAACACGGTATTTAGTCACTTTGCCGTCTTTAACCTTGACGCTTTGATCTTGTACCCATGCGCCAGTGATGTCTTTTAATGATTCTGATGCTTTTTCAACACCTTTCTCGACAGCATCTTCAAAACTTTTTTCACTTGAGGCGATGATTTCAATAACTTTTGCTACAGATGACATATTTTCTTCCTTTTTTAAGTTAGCTGTTACTTACAGAATCTTAATGCTACGCTTTAGCCAAGATAATTGATAGCCAAATTAACTAAAGTTAACACTGTGAGAATGAAAATAATAGCGCCAATAATGCCAGCAATAATAGCCTGTTTTGGCGTTATTTTTGTGATATCACTTTCATAACCTTTTTGTTCTCTAATCCCAATCATGCTCCATAAAACAGCTTTAATTACTTGGTGGAATGGTGCTTTTTCACTGTGTGCGGCTTTATCTTGCATATTGTGCCCTTCTTAGTCTATATCTTAAAATTAAGATTTTACTCTTTTGTCATGTTCAATCAATGCATAGGCAGAATGATTATGTATCGATTCAAAGTTCTCGCTCTCAACGATATAAGCATCTACCCGACTTTCAGCATTGAGTGCAGAGGCGACGTCACGCACCATATCTTCAACAAATTTTGGATTGTCATAAGCACGCTCTGTCACATACTTCTCATCTGGGCGTTTTAGTAAGCCATAAAGCTCACATGAGGCCTGTTGTTCAACGAGTGTAATAATGTCTTCAATCCAGATAAAGTCGTTGATTTCAGCGGTAATGGTGACGTGTGAGCGTTGGTTATGTGCGCCATAATCAGATATTTTTTTACTGCATGGGCATAAGCTGGTGACTGGCACCAGTACTTTGACTGTAATGCTAAAGGCGTCGTCTTTAATTTCACCAATAAAAGTGACATCGTAATCTAATAAACTATGCACCCCAGAGACAGGTGCAGATTTGTTCACAAAATAGGGGAAGCGCATTTCCACATAGCCTGAGCTGGCTTCTAAACGCTCTACCATTTCTCGCAAAATCGTTTCAAAAGACTCTACTGAAATCGCATGTTCGTTTTTGTTGAGAATCTCAACAAAGCGTGACATGTGCGTGCCTTTGAAGTTGTGCGGTAAATGCACATACATATCGAAAACGGCGACCGTATTTTGCTCGCCCCCGTTTTTGTCTTTGACTACAACTGGATGGCGGATAGATTTAATGCCTACTTTATTAATGTCTAAGTGGCGGACATCCGGTGTGTTTTGGACATCTTCAATGCCTTCTAATTTATTCTTTTCTGTTTGTGTTGTCGTCATCTGAGAAATGGTTCTCCAAAATTAAAGCATGTGCCATGCTATCAATAAAGTGCTAATTATTTGCCCTTAACGGCTTTTGTTTTTTGCTCGCTTTTCTAAATTCTACAACGAAGCGAGTCTTGATTCGATGCTTTTTACAATACCAGTACTATCTAGACCACATTGTGCCAACATCGTTTCGTGTACACCATGTTCAATAAACTGATCCGGCAAACCTAGGCAAAGTGTAGGTTTGGCTAATGCATTAGCTTGTAATGCTTCCATAACTGCTGCGCCAGCACCACCCATTAAACTGTTTTCTTCCACGGTCACGATTAAATCATGTGAATCAGCCATTCGTTGAACTACATCGATATCCAGCGGTTTAATAAAGCGCATATTCACCACGCTAGCATCGAGTGTTTCACCAGCTGATAGGCTTGGGTTCACCATGCTGCCAAATGCTAATATGGCGACTTTTTTTCCATTTTCAAGTGCGCTGTTACGTAACACTTCAGCTTTTCCAATCGGTAATGTCGTTAATGCAGGGGAAATGCTGGCGCCAATCCCTGTGCCGCGTGGGTAACGTACGGCTGCGGTCCCTTCGTAATGAAAGCCGGTTGATAGCATTTGACGGCACTCATTCTCATCGTGTGGCGCCATAATAATGATGTTAGGAATGCAGCGTAAGTAAGCAAGATCAAAACTACCAGCATGTGTTGGACCATCAGCCCCGACAAGTCCGGCACGGTCGATAGCAAGCAACACATTTAAGTCTTGCAGTGCAATGTCGTGTACTAGCTGGTCATAAGCGCGCTGCAAGAATGTACTGTATATCGCGATGACTGGTTTTAAACCATCACACGCCATACCAGCGGCAAATGTCAGCGCATGCTGTTCTGCAATGCCAACATCGAAATAGCGATCTGGATATTGCTCTGAGAAAGCGTTTAAGCCGCTACCGTCACACATGGCCGGTGTGATGGCAACAAGCTGTGCATCATCTGCTGCCATATCAATCAACCAGTCAGAAAATACTTGGGTATACGTTTTCTTTTGTTTGTTGGGGTGTGCAACGCCGTTGTCAGGATTGAACTTGCTAACACCGTGATATTTATTCGGATCATCTTCTGCTGGCTCAAACCCTCTGCCTTTTTGTGTGACGATATGCAAAAACTGCATACCATCCAATTCGCGAATATTGCTAAGAGTATCGACCAACACATTTAAGTCATGGCCATCAATCGGTCCAATGTAATTAAACCCAAACTCTTCGAATAGTGTGCCACCAGGGTGGACCATGCCTTTTGCATGCTCTTCGGCACGCCTAGCAAACTCTTTAACAGGCGGTACGATATCGAGCATGTGTTTTCCTGTTTTACGCACACTGTCGTAGAAACGCCCAGATAGCAGTTTCGCTAGATAGTTGTTCAATGCACCAACATTTTTGGAAATGCTCATGTCATTGTCATTGAGGATGACCAGCATATTGGCATTGGTTTCGCCTGCATTGTTTAATGCTTCAAATGCCATACCTGCAGTCATGGCACCATCGCCGATAACGGCAATGCTATGGCGATCTGAGTTTTCTTGTTTGGCGGCAACAGCCATACCTAGTGCCGCTGAAATAGATGTGCTTGAATGTCCAGTGCCAAAAGTGTCGTACTCACTTTCTGGCCTTCTTGGGAATCCAGCAATGCCTTTTTCTTTACGTAAATTCGCCATTTCCTCGCGGCGGCCTGTCAATATTTTGTGTGGGTAGGTTTGATGGCCCACGTCCCAAACCAGCCTATCTTCAGGGGTGTTAAATACGTAATGTAATGCGATGGTGAGTTCTACAACCCCTAAGTTAGAAGACAAATGGCCACCTGTTTTTGCCACGCTGTCAATTAAGAATATGCGTAATTCTTCAGCAAGGGTATGCAGTTGTTCATGGTCGAGCTGACGTAAGTCGTTAGGTGAATTAATCGTAGACAGTAATGATGACATGGGGCTTTGTTTGCAGCGGTACTAAAAGCTGCGTTTTGTAATGTAGTTGGCTAAATGCCTTAGCAAGTCTGCTTCAGGGCCGTAAAAGGATAAAGCAGCCATGGCGTTTGTATAGAGCTCATCAGCCAGTTTTTTTGCTTCGTCTAAACCCAAGATTGTGACATAAGTTGATTTGTTATCATCCGCATCTTTCCCAGCTGTCTTGCCGAGTGTTGCCGTGTCAGCCTCTGAATCTAAGATATCATCAATCACCTGAAAGGCGAGACCGATTGATTTTGAAAAGTGGTCTGCAGCTTTTACTTTGTCTTCATCTTGACGGTAAGCACTGTAAGCGCCCATTAATGTTGCTGCACGAATGAGTGCGCCTGTTTTATGTAGGTGCATAGTTTCCAACTCATCCTTGGTGAGCGGGATGCCAACGCTATCAATATCAATCGCTTGACCGCCTGCCATGCCTCTAGAACCTGTCGCTAGTGCAAGCAAGTGTAGAATTTTTATTTTTTGCGGGCTTCTGATGTGTAAATCTTCAGAAATTAATTGGAAAGCTAAACTTTGCAAGGCATCGCCCACTAACAGTGCAAGCGCATCACCATATTTTTTATGGGTTGAAGGTTTACCACGACGCAAATCATCATCATCCATGCATGGCATATCGTCATGCACTAATGAGAAAGCATGGATTAACTCAACAGACGCGGCGGCGGCATCGGCTTTTTCCATACTAGCACCACAAAACTCAGCGGTAGCATAAGCTAGCAATGCACGGACTCGCTTACCACCATCTAAAGAGGCGTAACGCATGGCTTCATGCAAACGTTTAGGAATGGTATCGGTTGGGGGTAAACTTTTATCCAACACTGATTCGATATGCTGCTGCATCTCTTTTACCCAAGCCTCAAATGCTTGGTTCTGATTTTCTACCATTTCTGTCGCAACATTTGTCATGGGTTTATGTTTCGTCTGCATTGAATGCCGTCAGCTTGTTCTCTTCAGAAATAATGCTGATTTGTTGTTCTGCTGCTGATAGCGATTGTTGGCAAATTTTCAGCAGTTCTGCACCACGTTTGTAGGCAGTTAGAGATTGCGCAAGTGGTAGGTTGTCAGATTCCATTTGTTGAACGATAGATTCGAGCTCTGCGATAGC
>SPJO01000177.1 GCA_006844635.1 Methylophilaceae bacterium
GTATTCAGCACAAGAGAAACCACCTTCTACCGGCTTGCCTGGCTCAGAGCCTTCTAGTGGCTGACCAGTTTTAGGATCTACCTTAGCGGCGATATCCGTCCAAATTGGCTCTAAAGAAGCCCAAGCTTTACGTGTACCAGATGGCATTAATGAAGGACCAAAACGTGCACCGGTTTCACCACCAGAAACACCAGAGCCGATAAACTCAATGTCTTTCGCTTTTAGTTCTTTTTCACGACGGATAGTATCCGTCCATAAAGCATTACCACCATCGATGATGATGTCGCCTTTTTCTAGGAACGGCACAAGTGCGTTAATCGTTAAATCAGTCGCGCTACCCGCTTTGACCAATAAAACAATCTTGCGTGGGCGGCTAATACTCAACACAAACTGTGCTAAATCTTCATGGCCAATCACACGTTTATGTGAAGGCTCATTTTTTTCACACTCTTCTAGAAAGTCGCGGGTTTTCGCTGGGCTTCTGTTGTAAACAGAAACGGTATAGCCATGGTCAGCCATGTTTAGGACCAAGTTCTGTCCCATGACAGCAAGGCCAATTAAACCAATATCAGAATTTTTTGTAGACATAGTTCTTTCTCTTAAATGGGTAATTTAAATTAAAAATAAGAGCTTTCGCTTGTGGCTCAGCCCATACTAATAGTACTGCTTAATTATCAAACAATTGCGTCGTTGCAACTTTCATGTTGATGCATTTATTTCAACGAGGGTTCACACCGTTGTCAACCATGTCGTTTAAATTATTTCGATAGCGTCCTGCTAAACATTTGAATAGACATCTGATAGCCAATCGCGACCAGTTCCGGGTCATAACGAGGATCACCGTCACGCATAAAGCCATGCTGTCCATTAAATTCATGCCAAGTAAAGTTCACTTCTGCTTCGTTAAACTGCTTATACAACAAAGCGCGCCCTTCACCAGGAATATGTGTATCTTGTTTTCCCCAAACCATCATCAACTCACCTTGCACTTCTTTGATGCGCTCCATACTATGTTGGCCTGGTTGATTTGGGATAACTTGTTTATGTAAATCGGTCGCATAAAAGCAGGCGGTTGCTTTGACTTCTGGTTGCAGTGCTGCTCGGAATGCCAAATGACCACCAATGCAATATCCCATCGCACCAACATTGCCGTTATACCAGTCCTGCTGTTCTAGATACTCAACAAGTGCACGGTTATCCGTATCATAGCTTTGTGCGTCTTTTGCTTCTTTATCTGCATTGCCTTTTTCGCGACCCGCATCATCATAACCAAGGACCGTACCAATTGGATTCAATTCATGGAACACTTCTGGCACAATCACTGCATAACCTTGACCCGCCATATAAGCAGCCGCACGTTCAATCGGCCCAGTCTGTTGAAAAATTTCCGAATAAAAAAGAATCGCAGGGACTTTTTTATCGTTTGCCGGGCGGTGAATATAAGTGCGCATTGTGCCGGTTGGCGTCGCTAAATCTACGGTATGCGATTGAATCAGCATATTGAATTATCCAAAATAAAATCTGAACCGTTATTCTACAAGGCTTTACCCCTGCTTTCACCCTATATTTAGCCTAACTGTAAAATAATTGTCATAATTTAGCAGCCCCTCTATCAACGTTATGTAACTTCTGTTACTTTACTTCATGCCGCACTTGATTTAGCTTATCACTTCGACGTTACGGAAACAAAGACTGCTATGCCAAAACTTGCAGCTTACTTACTTATACTACTCATGAGCTCAAACAGCTTTGCTGGCGGCTCAAGAAATGAGCTGTCTTACCGATTGAAAGCTTCCGTTGTCAAAGTCCATGTCGGCACGAAAAATGGTGGGCATGGCGTGGGCACTGGCGTTGCTGTAGGCGAAGATTTAGTTGCAACCAATTGTCATGTATTAGCCAATAGTGTCGGCGTTAAAATCACTAAATTTGGCAGCGGCTTGACGCCTGTTGCCCTGAAAGCAGACTGGCAGCATGATTTATGCATTCTGCGTTTTCAATATGCCGGACTAACGCCCGTCGTGTTAGGGGATTCTGAAAATCTAAGCTACGAGCAAGACATTTTCTCCATCGGCTTCCCTGGCGGGCCACCCAAGCCACAATATACTGAAGGCAAAATTAAAGCGCTTTATCCACTAGATGACAGTGCGATTATCCGCACAGATGCATCCTTTGTGATGGGCGCAAGTGGCAGCCCCGTCTTCGATGAATCAGGAAAACTGCTCGCCATCAGCACCTTTAAAAGTCCCGGCAAAAATGCCTATTACTACAACCTGCCAGTAAAATGGGTAAAGGCTTTATTAAAGCAACCTGACATCACATCCATGGAAACAGATGTCTTGCCTTTCTGGGATGTACCAACCGAAAAAAGACCTTTTTTTATGCAAGTTGTCTTGCCTTACCAAAATGACAAATGGTCAGAAGTTGACCGCATTGCACAACGCTGGATTAAAGCTGAACCTAAAACGACGGAAGCGTTTTATTATGCGGCAGTTGCTAAAGAAAAATTAGGTCAGAAAGATAAGGCAAAAGCCTATTACGAACAAGCGCTCGCCTTGCAGCCAAACCATCCAGCTGCAACTTTAGCACTACAGTGTCTTGACCCTGTAAAACTAAGCTGTAACGACAAACATTAATAATCGCTGCTTCGGCCTGTTGAATAGCCTTGCGGCACATCATTCTGCCATTCGCCACACGCATTGCATAAGTGGTCCTGCATGGTTGTACTGATGGCGAGCTGATTGCTTCCACAAAATTTGCATTCTGTAGCGTGTAAAACCGTTTCTTTATGATGTGCGTCATGATGCACTGTCGCAACTTTCGCACTTCCTAAACCGTACTTATTGTCCATGTAAACACTCCAAGCACACGACTGAGTACTAACAAAATTACTCTCTTTTGTCCTTGATGACAAGCAATTTTAGTTAAGTTTATGTGATGCGCGCTGCAACCGATCTTGAATCGCTAACCAATCGGCCTCATTAGGCGGGTTTTCAATCAATAATGTCTTAACCTGCAGTGCATCCATTTTGTGTAAGGTCTCGTATAACTTTTCGGCTGCAGCTTGTGCAACGTTTGGCAATACAAAGGATGGCACGTCAACAGGCGCGTCTTCTCCAAACAACAGTACGGCACTATTAGATTGCTGTTTAGAAAATGCGATTAAATCCGCTCTATGATCAAATAGTTGGATAGGCGTTGCAGGTGAATAATGTAATACATGCTGGCCTGGAACTTTTGGCGTTGCGACTGTTTCACAGTGACTTGCAGAGCAGCCCGCAACCGCCTCAATTTGCGCTAATGTCACCATCCCCAAGCGCAAAAGTTGCCACTGCTCGCCCGCTACAAACACGATAGTTGACTCAATGCCCACATCACATGGCCCGCCATCTAGCACAGCAACCTCTTGACCTAAACTTTGTTCAACATGTGCCGCAGTCGTTGGGCTTAACTGCGTATACTTATTCGCAGAAGGCGCCGCCAAAGCCAAACCGCTAGCCTTTAATACCTGTTGTGTTACTGGATGTGCCGGCATGCGCAGCGCAACCGTAGGCTCGCCTGCGCGTACAACGGAAGAAACCTCAGCTTTAGCAGGAAGCACCAAAGTAAAAGGCCCTGGCCAGAAGGCCTCCGCTAATTTTTTTGCCAGTGGTGGAAACTCACTCACCCAATCGTTAACCTGAGCCATCTGCCCAATATGTACAATTAATGGATTGCTCGCTGGCCGCTCTTTTAACGCATAGATTTGCTTTAGCGCTGGCGCATGGCGCGCATCACCCGCGAGACCATAAACAGTTTCGGTAGGGATAGCGACAACTTCGCCGCGCTGCAACTTTGCAACGGCTTGCTCAAGACTCACATACATTGGGTGAAATTAGAAAGACAAATCCATATTTTACTACTGATTATCGCCACGCCCTACATTGCCTTTCTAAATGTTAAGTTAATTCGTTGCTGCCCGAGTAGCGGATGGTTGGCTTGCTTAACAGTTTGCACACCATGAAAAAACAAGCGAGAGGTGCCGCCAAATACCACAACATCACCATGTGCCAAGTTGACTTTTGTCGTCTTGTCATTGCGCTGAGTACCTCCCATCAGAAAAATAGCAGGAATGCCTAAGGAAATAGAAACCACGGGCTGACTAAAGTCCCGCTCGTCTTTATCCTGATGCAGGCCCATTTTACTGCCAACGTTATAAACATTCACCAAACAGCAATCAGGGACAAAGCCTTTATAGCCAACCGTTTGTGCTGCACGGCTAGCTAAATGCAATAGCGGCTTGGGGATCGCTGGCCAGGCTTGCTGATTAGCAGGGTTACACCCTACATAGCCATAGCCTGAGCGGCTTGAGACCCAACCAACATGTCCTAAACTGCTCGTCAGCACAGACATATAGCCCATTGGCGTGATCATTTTTTGCGGTGGCTGTTCTGCCAACTGTGCTTGCAATAAAGTACAAAGCGTATTCGCAATCGGTCGTGCAAAACCCTTTAAATAATAAGCACCGTCAGCCAACTGAATGGGTGCTTGTTGCGCATCAAATAAGTCTAGCATCATCAACTGACTCTACATTGCAAGAGCTTCAACGCGCATGCCACTCAATCTTGATTTGATGGGCTTTCGCGATGGCTTCCATTTGCGGAATTGCTTCTGCGAGGTGATCAATAAAATCCGCTGCTGTTTCTTGATGAAAGCCCAGTACCATGACCGTTTTCTCTGCATCAACAAGCTGTTGGAACAAGGCCACCAGTTGTTTACTCGTGGTGTAGTCAGCTAGCGCGGCATTGTTTGGATACTCCATGATTTGGTCTGTCAGTTGGTACGGTTGATCAAGTGGCGTGGCGGTAGGATGTAATTTTCTCAGCATTTTAATCATACTGCTGTCTTGATGCCATCGCGTGAGTAAAAGCTCAGCATCAATCACGGAGCTATCCCAAATAAAGCCATTAGCCTCTAACGCCGCAATGAGCTTAGGTCCCATTTGCCAACCGCCAGCTCGAAAATGCACTGAGTGCCCAAAACCATGCTGCATTAAGATGTCATTGCTACAACCAATTAACTGCGTCAAATCCGCTTGCGAGTAAGCGTTCTCCAAACTCACTGTATAGCCACAATCACCTACTTTACAAGTTTCGCTTATATCGGCGAATGAATAGTCAGATTGATAGGCCACCCCACAATGTTTGGTCAATGATTTCCATGCGTGGACATGCAAACCAACCGTATCGATAGACAAGAATGTTGACTTAATATCTGAAGCCAACCGTGCATAATCTGGATGCGGCCTAACAAAGTAAGTAGGGTTTAATAATTGCAACATTGGAATGTTTGGAAACCGCTGACGGAATTGCTGCATGGCTTCAAGGTTTTCCTCATCTAATGAGCGTCCTTCCCAATCCACTGTGACATACAGGCGCATCGTTTTCTGCGCCTGCACTTCCGCAACCGAGTCTGCCACAGACTCGCAACTCGTTAATAACAGTACCAAACATAGGTAGACACTAAGCTTCAACAACCGCAAAAACCACTCCTTTTTAATGCTTGATTGATATTGAAGTGGCCAGCACGCCTAATCTATTTCAGCGGAGTCACACTAGGTCAATGACGACTCATCCATATGCAATGCATACTTACCGCTTTATTCTCTGTGCCAGCCACGCACTATTCTACACAATCACAAAAAATTACAATTTCGGACAAGATTAAATTTATAATGCGTAGATGCATTTGTCCCTCAATCAGCTGTTCACTAACCACCAATTTGCATTTACTAAACTACTGGCCTTTCGTGTCCAGATGTTATTGGCTTACCAGATTATGGCAGTGGTGGCTGGCTGGCATATCTATGAGCTGACCCGCGACCCGCTGGCCCTAGGATTGGTTGGTCTAGCGGAAGTGATTCCTTACTTCTCTAGCGCTTTGTTTGCTGGCCATGCAATTGATCACTATTGTTCTCGCCGCTTTTTCGCCATCTTATCGTCGATAGTATTAGGCTTCAGCGCGCTAACCCTGACGGCCATTACCTTAGGCTATATGCAAGGCAATACTGTACTTTGGATTTATGCGGCGATTGCATTAACCGGCTTTGCACGCGCATTTGTTGCCCCAAGCTACAACACTATTTTTGCCATTATCGTGCCGCGCGCAACCTTTGCGCGTGGTGCCAGTATCGGTAACGCTTTTTTTCAAACAGGTGCAGTCGTTGGGCCAGCCATTGGTGGCTTACTGGTTGGTTTTGTCAGCAAAACAGCCGCTTATGGCTTAGCTGGCGTGTTATGTATTGGCGCGGCCATCGCCATGTTCAGCCTTACCATTCAAGAGCCTCCAGCAAAAGCTCCTTCACCCGTGTTCAAAAGTATTGCGGAAGGCTTACGCTTTGTTTGGCATAAACAAGTAGTCTTTGGCGCACAAATGTTAGACATGTTTGCGGTTTTATTTGGCGGCGCTGTAGCTTTGCTGCCTGCCTTTGTACAAGAAATTTATCAAGTTGGCCCTGAAGGGCTTGGTATTTTAAGGTCCGCGCCTGCCTTAGGTGCTATCTTGACTGGCCTATGGATTACCAAACACCCCATTAACCAACATGCTGGTCGTTGGCTACTCTTTGCCGTTGCAGGTTTTGGTGTTTGCATGATTGCATTTGCACTCAGCACACATTTTTGGCTGTCAGCTGGCATCTTGATGACGGCAGGTGCCTTTGACGGTGTATCTGTCATCTTACGAACAACCATTATGCAACTGGCCACCCCAGATGAAATGCGTGGCAGAGTCTCCGCGATCAACGGTATTTTTATCGGCTCATCCAATGAGTTAGGCGCCTTTGAGTCTGGCGTTGCTGCCCGCCTGATGGGCTTGGTCCCCTCAGTCATTTTTGGTGGCTTAATGACCTTAGGTGTTGTGGGTGTGATTGCGAAAACAGCACCCAAATTGCGAAAACTAGAATTACAACAATTGCATTAGTTACAGTAGAATGTACTGCAATAGACTGAGGATGCAAGGGCACTCATGGGGACAATCACCGTTAAGAAAAAACCATCGCAAAGCGAGCTTGATGCCTTAAACGTCACCACGTGGCCGACTTGGCAAAAAGAGGTATCAGAGTTTGATTGGTTCTTCCCCGAACAAGAGGTTGCTTTTATTCTTGAAGGCGAATGTATTGTTACACCACGCGAGGCTGATAGCAGCTTAGGCGTGCCCATCAAATTCAGCAAAGGTGATTTGGTGACTTTCCCCGCTGGCTTATCCGCTCAATGGCAAGTAATCAAACCATTAGCAAAACACTATCAACGAGAAGGCAATTTATTTAACCAAGTGCTCAGGCGCATCCAGTTAAAATTTAGCCATCAATAATTCAGGAGTTACTTAACATGGCAGAGATGTATGAAATCACGATTCCACCACTCGTTCTAGCTTTAAATAATATGAAGCATATTATCAAAACGGGTAAACGTTATGCTGATGCACGTGAGATTAAACATGATGTAATCCTTAATGCACGCTTATTCCCCAATATGCACCCGCTCATCAACCAAGTACAAATCGCTACGGATATGAGCAAAGGTGCAGCCGCACGGTTGGCCGGTTTGGCAGTGCCTAGCTATGCAGATAATGAAACAACATTTGAAGACTTAATCGCACGTCTCGATAAAACCATCGCTTTTTTAGAAACCATTACCCCAGCACAGTTAGCAGGTGCGGAAACACGTCATATTGAATTAATGGTTCGCCAATCAAAGCGCCAATTTGTCGGTTTAGATTATCTCGTACGCTGGGTGCAACCGAATGTCTACTTTCATGTCACCACGGCCTATAATATCTTACGCCACAATGGGGTTGAGTTAGGTAAGCGCGACTTCTTGGGCCCGTATAAACCTGGAGAAGTCGTTCAATAGCGCAAACCATAGGGTGTACCTGGGCCAAAAAATTCCAGCATCATAAAATTGACCAATGTCTGCGTGTCTTGTTGGCGCGCAGACAGTGTAATAACACGATTTAATCGACGTGAATCCCACTTAAAGTCACCGTTATATTCGCGCCGAATAATAGCAATCATTTTTCGAATCACCGCCTTACGAATATCCT
Organism: Methylophilaceae bacterium; assembly: GCA_006844635.1. Classification (GTDB taxonomy): domain Bacteria; phylum Pseudomonadota; class Gammaproteobacteria; order Burkholderiales; family Methylophilaceae. Next base: position 8,077 of record SPJO01000177.1, read on the forward strand.
CACCAGCCGCAGCTTTCACATCAATAATTTCTAAGCGCGCGGTATTGATATTCGTCTTCCAGCCTTTAAAGCTAAATTGAGCGCTACGTGCACTTAAATGCCTAATTGAAAAAATACCATTAGTCCCATCAAGGTCTAGGTTTTTTTGAATCGTCGCATCACGCTTTTCTCCTGCGCTTTGTGGCTTGTTGCTTGCCAGCACCTCTTCTACATCGCGTTCAGACAATCCTTTTTTAGCTAACTTTGCTGCTTGCTGGCGTCGAATGTAAGCCTGCATATCCTCACCAGGCAAAGGCTGCGGTGACGTCGGCTGCGGCTTTGGCTGAGGTACTTGCTTATTCAATTTCTCCGCTTGAACAATCTTGTTTTTTGATTGCGTAACGGTTTCAACTGGGCGTTGTTTCGGCTTGGTTTTTTTAACAGGCTTGGGGCGCGGCTTTTCTTTAGGTGGCGCTGGTATGGGCTGAGGCAGCGGCCGCAAATCAGGCAAGACTTCCTCACTCGGTGCGCTTTCTTTTTCTTGCGGTGGGCCCAAGGTAATTTGCAATGGCGGTGCATCTTTTTCTGGCGCACCTAAGGAAAACAGTTTTGGTGCAAACAACCACAACAAAGACAAGTGCAACAATATCGATAGCAAACAAGCTAATGCAATATTACGATTGACTTTGAATGTAAACACCTTTTCTTGCTTATTGGGTAAAGCCCAAGGCTCATATTTATCAGGTGTCATCAATGTCATTCTGAATCTTTATTAGTAAACGGTTAGCTCATCATCACGTTATCAAAAACAACCTAATGCCTTCTATTGACAACCATAATACAACTAAGATTTCATCGCAGCCGAAAAAGAGTAAAGTAACGGTTTAAAACCCTTTTATTTCATGCATCAGCGCAAGTGCAACCATGCCATACTCATATCATCAGACACCCCGATGGAGAATGATGATGATGGTCTATCAAGTACTCGATGAGCAAAATACACCCATAGGTGAATATAGCACTTTAGATTATGCACTACACAATGCAGAAAGCTTAACTTTTTGGCATGAAGATCATTATTATCATGTTGAAGAAGTCAACCTCACTGAGCACTACGCATAAGCAGTTACTGGTGCACTCGCACTATTCATGTGCGAATCTAATGTGCTTGGTCACGACAAGTCTTACCGTCTAAAACCACGATTATCTGTTTAAATTCAACAATTTAAATTGAAAAAATCCTTCTTGGCACAGCAATTGCTAATCACCAACCCGACTAGTTAAATTTTAAAGCGCTTAATGTTAAAAGTCATGATTGTTGACAATGATCTGAAACGAAGCAACCCATTAAAACAATCATTACTTGATAATGGTTTTGATGTCATTGCCCACGTTGAGGACGATGTCAACTTACAAACAAAATGTTGTGAGTTATTGCCAGACGTGGTCATTATTGACACTGAGTCTCCTAACCGAGACGTGTTAGATAACGTTTGTATGATTACCCAACACAACACAAGGCCAGTTGTGATGTTTTCACAAGACGGTGATTCGGATGTTGTAAGAGCAGCAACCAAAGCTGGCGTCAGTGCCTATGTAGTTGGAACGATAGCGAGTGAAAGGTTAACACCAGTGATAGAAGCAGCAATAGCTAGGTTTGAAGAAACAAAGCAGCTTCGCGAAGATTTACAGGAGGCCAATATGAAATTGGATGAACGTAAAATTGTTGAGCGTGCTAAAGGCATTCTAATGCGGCAACGTAACCTTGATGAAGACGAGGCTTACAAAATGTTGCGTAGCATGGCAATGAAAAAGAATATGAAGTTGGCTGATTTATCAACTCAGTTGATTGATGCAGCAAAAATGTTAATTGTTTAAAACACGATATTTTTGCTTGCAGTAGATGCAATCCTTGCCAATGGCGGCTGATAGGTTGCAACGGTTTTAAAGATAAAATCTAAAGTAGGATTTTATTTAATAAGTCCAGCTAGTATTGCTGGCAATATAGGACACAGGCGTCCTTACACTGACCATAATAATGGTGATGTGTAAGGACGCCTTTTTATTTGTATTTTACTTAACTAAAAGGAGTTGAAATGTCGTCTAATCACACCGAGAATCCTAAAAAGGGTTTAGACGCAAGCACAGTTTCTGGGACTGAAACTCCTTCATCTTTAGAACGTAGGGGATTTATGAAAGTAGCTGGGATGTCTGCCGCATCTGCACTAATGGGAGGTATGGCTCCTGGTACGCGTAATTCAGCTTGGGCTGCAGGCTCTGATGGATTAGAAAAAACGAAATTAACTTTCGGTATCATCCCGTTGACTGATTGTGCACCAATCGTGATTGCTAAAGAAAAAGGCTTCTTTAAAAAACATGGTCTGGATGTCACGGTTTCGAAAGAATCATCATGGGCCAATATCCGTGACAAAGTTGCACTGGGCCAATTAGATGGTGCGCACATGTTGGCAGGCATGCCAATTGCCGCATCACTAGGTGTTGGCGCGAAAAAACAAGCAACCGTTACCGCATTCTCTATGGACTTAAATGGTAATGGTATTACGGTTTCAAACGAGCTTTATGAGCGCATGGTTGAAGCAGATCCTGAAGCAATGAAACAGCGCCCAACAACTGCAGTCGCACTGAAAAAAGTCATTGATGAAGACAAAAAAGCAGGTAAAGACCCACTGACGTTTGCCATGGTATTCCCTGTTTCTACACATAACTATGAGATTCGTTACTGGATGGCTTCTGCGGGCATCAACCCAGATAAAGACATTCGCCTGATTGTGATTCCACCCCCGCAAATGGTTCCAAATCTAAAATCCAACAACATCGTTGGTTACTGTGTTGGTGAACCATGGAACCAGCGTGCTGTTGAAATGGGCATTGGTAAGAACATCATCACGAATTACGAAATCTGGAACAACAATCCAGAAAAAGTCTTTGGTGTGACCAAAGAGTGGGCTGACAAAAACCCAGGCACACATAAAGCCGCGGTTAAAGCACTGATTGAAGCTGCTAAGTGGATGGATGTGCCAGGCAACCGTAAAGAAGTGGTGAAAATCATTTCTAGAGAATCTTATGTGAATGCACCGACTTCTGTGGTTGATATGTCCATGACAGGTACATGGACATATGACAAAAAAGCAGGCCCAGTGAAAATGCCTGACTTTAATGTATTCCATC
>SPJO01000176.1 GCA_006844635.1 Methylophilaceae bacterium
AGGAATCATAAAAAGCCAAATGCTTAATTTCCTCAGCGTGCTGCACTGCATCAACTCGCAAATTAATACCATCCATCAATCGCTGGTTAAATCCTTTTATGCTGACACTAAGGAAAAGCAAATATAAAAAACCAGCAAGACTCATCGTGATGAGTATAGTTTGCCCCGATAGCAAATAAATAATCAGCATAGGCATGAGTGAAACAAAGGCGATGATTAATGCGGAAGGCGAGTCAATTGAATAGGTGACAGCAGCACCTGCTGACAACCCTGCAAGCATATAAGCCACAAATAGTTCGTTTTCAAAGTGCTGATTAGCAATGCCGTTCCCATAAACAAGAAAGCTACTGGCACCCCAAACAATCGCCATCAGCACAAGGCCTGCACGGAAAATTGAAATACGTTGTCGGACTGTTGCTAACACTTGTGTCGGTCGCTTAAGAAAATATGTACTAACCCCATACCGAGCAATATTAATAACCAGTAAAGCGCCGAACCATAGCAACACAACATCTAGCGCTAGCTCTTTAATGAGCATGTAAGCCAAAAGTGCTGCCAACACGGTATTGGCAAAGAGGTTTGCACCTTTGCCGCTCAGAAGCGTATCTAGCTTCTCCTTCTGAATATTTAACTCATGTTCCTTGTCTGGCATACTTCATTAAACTCAATATTAGTAATGGGTATATGTTTTACGTTAACACTAGTCTATTACAAGACAGCGCTTTTAATCTTTATAATATCGACAAGCTAACTGATAACTTGAACCAACACAATGCAAAACTATGGTCTTTACATCATTGGGGATGAAATCCTATCTGGCAGACGACAAGACGCCCACTTAAGCAAAGTCATCTCACTGCTCAATGCACGCGGGCTGCAGCTTAGCTGGGCACACTTTTTGGGCGACATTCCTGAACAAATCACGGCACTCCTTAAACAGAGCATGGCACGCGGTGACATTGCATTTAGTTTTGGCGGTATCGGTGCGACACCAGATGACTACACCAGACAATGTGCTGCTGATGCCGCAGGTGTCCCTATCACTCGGCATATCGAGGCAGAGTCTTTTATTCTTAACCGCTACGGCGAAGCAGCCCACCCCAAACGGGTCATCATGGCAGATTTCCCGCAGGGAGCTGACATTATCCCTAACCCGGTAAACCAAATTGCTGGCTTTAGTCTTCGTGAACATTATTTTGTGCCAGGCTTTCCTGACATGGGCCATCCGATGGTGGAATGGGTATTAGACACTTACTATCAAGACCAGTTTAACCAACAAGACTTTGTCGAAGCTTCTATCATTGTGAACGATGCGCCTGAAAGTGACCTCATTGATTTAATGAACCACTTGCTAAGCACCTATCCGACGTTAAAAGTGTTTAGCTTACCTAAAACCAGTGCGCGCAGAATCGTAGAGTTAGGGGTAAAAGGTAAGTCTGCCTTGGTCAAACAAGCGATGCCAGAATTAAAAGATGGCGTCACAGCATTAGGCTACTCGTGGGATGAACACGAAGCTTAGCTTAGGTATGTGCGGTTTCTCGCATCACTGACACGGCTAGCACACTGATGAGTGCCATCGCGGAAACGTAGTATCCCACCCATGGCAAGCCACCACTAATTGCCAACCATTGTGAAATGCTCGGTGCAAAAGAAGCCCCCAAAATACCGCCCAGCTGGTAAGCCAGCCCCGCGCCTGTATAACGTACAGCTACGGGAAACTGCTCGGGCAAATATGCACCCATTGGTGCAAACGTTGCGCCCATTAAAAACAGTGCTAATGATAAAAATACCGTAATCGATACAATTGACGCATCCGCCATTAAAGGATGCATAGTAAAACCAAGTAACACAGCACATATACCGCTAACCAACAAAACAGGTCGACGACCAAAGCGGTCAGACAACCAAGCGGAGATAGGTGTTGCAACAGCCATAAACACAACCGCTACGCAAAGCATCAACAATAAGTCTTGCCTTGGAATATTGAGCGTATTCGTACCATAACTTAAGCAAAACACGGCCGCGGTATAAAACAGGTTGTAACAAACTACCATTGCCATTGCGCCTAGCAACACTGGTTTCAGATGTGTTTTCAATAACTGTTTCATTGGCACAGCATGCGTCGCTTGTTCAGCTAACGCTTTCGCAAACGCAGGGGTTTCTGCTAATTTAAATCGCACATAGAGGCCAACTGCCACTAACAACGCACTGAGAATAAAGGGGAGGCGCCAACCCCATGACTTAAATTGTGCATCCGTTAAAAAAACACTTAACCCTAAAAAACTAAGCGTTGCTAATAAGAAGCCAACCGATGGGCCCAGTTGCGGAAACATACCAAACCAACCACGTTTACCTTTGGGTGCATGTTCTGTTGCCAGCAAAGCAGCACCGCCCCACTCACCACCTAAACCAACACCTTGACCAAAACGCAGCACACACAAAATCAATGGTGCCCAAAAACCCCATGCATCATAACCAGGGAGCAAACCAATCAATAAGGTTGAAATGCCCATGACTAATAAGGAGGCTGCCAAGGTTGTTTTTCGACCGACTCTATCGCCAAAGTGACCAAACAACAAAGCGCCGAATGGGCGTGCTATAAATGCTAAACCAAATGTCAGAAAAGCATTGAGGGTTTGAACCGCAGGGTCACTTTCTGGGAAGAACACTTGCCCAATCACCAAGGCAGATGCCATCGCGTAGATATAGAAATCATAAAATTCGATGGCAGTGCCAATAAAGCTGGCAAAGGCAATTTTTGTGGCTGATGGTTGTTGCATGACGCTTATCATAAAAGCGTCAGCAGCTTTTGCAAAGGTTTATTCTGCTACCACAGTTTCTAATTGCTCGTCTTGTTGCCAACCACCACCCAACGATTTAAATAAATCAACGGTTGCGGTTAAGGTGTTTTGTCGACTTTGTACAAAGCCTTGTGAGGCAGCAATATGGCTGCGCTGCGCTTCAAGCACGTCTAAATAACTGGAGTAACCCGCTTTATAGCGATTTTGTGCGACGTCTAGCATTGATTGTGTCGTCTTTTGCTTAGAATCAGCAATCGCTTCAATCGCTTTATATCGTCGTAAATTCACCAGCGCATCATTCACTTCTTTAAAGGCACCCGCCACTGCGCCTACATAAGTTTGTAAGGCTTGCTTTTGTCTAGCACTAGCCTGATCCACCCTTGAACGTAAAGCGCCGCCATTAAAGATAGGCAAGTCTAAACTTAATCCATATGACCAAATACGCGCAGCTGATTTCAGCACATCACTCAACTCAACACTCTCACCACCTAAGCTACCCGTTAAGGAAATGCTTGGATATAAGGCGGCCTTGGCCACGCCAATGTTCGCATTAGCTGCAATCATATTTTGCTCTGCTTCTCGCACATCAGGCCTATTTTCCAAAATAGCTGAAGGCAAGCCCAATGGCGGCAATGGTGGCATTGGCAAGCTAGTGAGATTTGTTTGGTCGAGGTGTATCTCTTCCAATGTCAAAATATTCAACACATGCTCAGTCAGCGCTCGGGTACGCAACAGCTCTTGCTCTTCCAGCAATAAATTGTCTCTCACAAGCGATGCTTGTTGCACATCCAGTATGGACACAACGCCACCCTCTTCACGCCGCTTAGCTAACGCTAAACTTTCTTCGCTGACTTTTAAATTCTCTTTCACATTAATCAACTGAGAATCTAAACTCCGAATGGTCAAATAGCTGGTCACCACCAAACTCTCAGTTGAGAGTTGCACTGTTTCTTTGGCAAACCTTGTCGCGAGATAATTGGCACGCGCAGCTTCTTTGGCGCGACCGACTTTTCCCCAAAAATCCAGCTCAACTGAAGAGCGTAAACCCAGTTGATAAGTATTAGTTGGGTTGTCGCCAAAGGGTGGGAAGTTGCCTGATTCTGTTGAACGCCTGCGTGTGCCACTGCCTTCTGCATCAAGCGTCGGCAATAAGGCTGCGCCCGCCTCGCGCATTTGCGCATCCGCTTCTTCTATTCGTGCCACCGCAGCTTTAATGCTGCTGTTATTTTTAAAGGCTTTGTCAACCAATGCATTCAGCGTTGGATCTTGATATAAAGTCCACCATTGATCGGGCACTTCTTTGAGTGTATTGGAATCTTCTGGCAACGCATTTGTACCATAGGTCTCAGGGAGCGCTAGCTCAGGTCGCTGATAGTCTGGCCCCATCAACATACAAGCCGTTAGCGCCATTGACACACCCATCACACTGACTTTTTTTATCATTGCTTTCATGATGCGCCCTTTTCCTCTGCTTCAAGTTCATCAACATGTCCATGGTGTCTGACATGCTTACTATCCGTTAACCAAGTAAAGAATAACGGGATAAAAATCGGCGCAACCAAAGTTGCAAAAATCATCCCGCCAAACACACCCGTTCCCATGGACTGTCTTGCCGCAGCACCAGCGCCTGTGGCAATCACCAATGGCACAACACCGAGCACAAAAGCCATGGACGTCATCACAATCGGCCTAAAGCGTAATCTTGCCGCTTCTAGCGCAGCTTGCGCAACAGGCATGCCTTCTTCCATTTTTTGGCTAGCAAACTCCACAATCAAAATGGCATTCTTGGTCGCCAGACCAATGAGCGTGATCATGCCTATCTGGAAATAAATATCATTCGGCATGTCACGGAACAATACAGCAAGTAAGGCGCCTGTTAAGGCAAATGGCACCGCCATAATCACCGCAAGTGGTAGCGCCCATGTTTCAAACTGCGCCGCTAGAATCAAAAACACCATAATAATGGCAAAACCAAAAGCGAGTAATGCCGCATTCCCTTGACGTTTCTCTTGGTAGGCTTGTCCGGTCCAAGCGATTTTATAGCCATCCGGCAAATTGGCTTTGGCTAATCGCTCAACCACGTCAATCGCATCGCCGGAGCTAACCCCTGGCGCGCCGCTACCAAATATTTTGGCAGACAATAAGCCGTTATAACGTTCTAATTGCTCTGCACCTATGATGTTATGCACACGGCTTAATGCAGAAAGCGGAATCATATTGCCATTAGGATGTTCTGGCGTCGGCTGGCTACGCACATACACTTTACCCAAATCATCAGGCTTCATGCGATATTCAGGTTCTGCCTGTAATTGCACGCGATAGGTACGCCCATTCTTATTAAAATCATTGACGTAAAACTGCCCCATGGTGCTTTGCAAGGTTGCATAAATATCGGCAATTCTGACATTTAATGACAATGCTTTGGCTTCATCGACTTCTATTTTCAATTGCGGCACTGTTGGACGGAAGAACGTATTAATGCTGGTTAATGTTGGTTCTGTTCGCATGGCATCCATCAAGTTGTTCATCACTGCTGCAAGCTTAATTGGATCAGAATCGCGCTGACTTTGCACATAGACCTCAAATCCACCAGCAGAGCCTAAGCCCCGAATAGCAGGCGGGTTCACAGCAAAACCTAAACCATCAGGTTGCATCATGCCGATACCCGTCACTTTCCCAACCATCTCATCCGCGGTAACACTGCGCTCATCCCACTCAGCTAATCGTATAAACATCGTTGCCGCATTGGTTTTATTACTGCCAGTAAACAATTCAAATCCATTAATAGCAAATTGCGAAACCGCCGCAGGATCTGGGTCAATTGCTGAGCGAATTTGTTCTGTCGTTTTTGTCGTACGATTTAAGGTTGCATTATCTGGCATCACCACCGCAGTAATGATATATCCTTGGTCCTCTGCCGGCACCAAACTACCGGGCACCGTACGGAACAACATGACCATCACGAAAACAAAACCACCAAAAGCAATCGCACCGATAATTTTATGGTGCAACGTTAAATTCACGACTCCAGTAAAAAACTTGGTTAAACGGCTGAAGCCATTATTAAATGCCTTGAAAAAAGCGTTCTCTTTATGGCTACTTTGTAAAATCATGGCGCAAAGCGTTGGCGTTAACGTTAAGGCCACCACACCAGAAATCACCACCGCAATGGCAACGGTCACCGCAAATTGGCGATAGAGTTCACCAGCAATTCCTCCTTGGAAAGCCACTGGCACAAACACCGCACAAACCACCAATGTCATGGCCACCACCGCCGCGGATACTTGCTGTATCGATTTAATCGCCGCCTGAAAGGCATTTAAACCTTCTTCTTTCATCAACCGCTCTGTGTTCTCCAACACGACAATCGCATCATCGACCACAATCCCAACCGATAGGATTAACGCAAAAAGCGTGAGCAAGTTGATAGAAAAACCAAATAGATACAAGCCAGCAAACGTACCTATTAAAGAAATTGGCACAGCAATAATCGGAATCAATGTGGCACGCAAGCTTTGTAAGAAGATAAACACCACCAAGACTACTAAAATCAATGCCTCACCAAACGTGTGGAACACTTCATTAATGGTCGATGCCACAAAATCACTAGTATCATATGGAATCGCATATGACATCCCTTCAGGGAAGCCTTCCTGCAACGCATCAAACTTAGCTTTAATGGCACTGGCAGTATCCAAGGCATTGGCACCACTTTGTAAGAACACAAGAATCGCTACGCCCGTCTGCCCACTCAAGGCAGAGGAAGTGTTATAACTTTGTGCGCCTAATTCAATGCGTGCGACATCTTTTAAATACAAAATCCCATTAGGGCCATCGGCACGTACGATAATATTGCCAAATTCACTGGGTTCTAACAAACGTCCTTTAGCTGTCACGGTATAGACTAATTGCTGCGTCTCTGGCGCTGGGTTAGCCCCAATTTTACCCGCGGCATATTGATTATTCTGTGCACTAATGGCATTCGCAATATCCGTTGTGCTCACCCCTAATTGCGCCATGCGGTCAGGACGTAACCAAACGCGCATTGCATAATCTTGACCACCAACAATACGGGCATCCCCCACCCCTTTGATGCGTTTAATTTCATCCAACACATTCAAGGTCGCGTAATTACTGAGATACAAACGGTCATGCTCTGGATTGCTAGATATCAGCATTGACGCCATCAAAATATCGTTTGATTTTTTCTGCACAATCAAACCATTGCGCCGCACTTCATCAGGTAAACGTGGCGTAGCAATATTGACGCGGTTGCTGACGTTAAACGTCGCTTGGTCAATATCGGTACCAATATCAAAAGTAGCGGTAATAATCAGCGTGCCACTGGAATCTGCACTCGATTGAAAATACAGTAAATTATCAACACCACTTAACTGTTCTTCTATTGGTGCAGCCACCGTTTTTGACAAGGTATCGGCACTCGCACCTGGATAAGTGGCTGTAATCTGTACCGTTGGCGGCGCAATTTCTGGATATTGTGCGACAGGCAGCTGAAAGGCCGCGGCTAAACCAGACAACACAATAATAATGGATAAGACTGAGGCAAATATCGGCCTAGTAATAAAAAACTTGGTCATGGATGATTTACCTATTCATTACATGGTTTTGCTATCGGCGGCTTTTTTCTGCACATCCGCTGCGTTATTAATAGTGGGTGCTGGGTCATTTGGCTCCACAGGTGCGCCTGGACGTACTTTGATTAAGTTGTCGACAATGACACGGTCACCTTGCTTAAGCCCGCTAGAGACAACCCAGTTTTCGCCACTCCACTGCCCGACTTGAATGGGTCGAACACCTGCAACAGTTTTCCCATCTTCGCCTTGTTCGGCAACAAAAACAAACTTACCTTGCTCGCCTGTTAGTACCGCAGTTTGAGGCACAAGGAATACCCCCTCATTACTACCAGTCGTCACTCGTACTCGGACAAACTGTCCCGGAATCAACTGTTTGTCTGCATTTTTAAATTCGGCCCTCAATTGCTGCGTGCCAAGTGTGGGATCGATTTTGCTTGCAGAGAAATTCAATTCGCCAGATTCAGGATATTTACTCCCATCAGGCAAAATTAACTCAATATTTTGTACGGTTTTATTGGTCAACATGCCACCTAGTTGCGACAACTCTGAATCAGACAAACTAAACCGCACCCAGATTGGTGAGGTTTGTACGATAGTCGTTAACAAGCTGGTATTGGCGTTGACTAGCGCTCCTTCTGAGTAAAGGAAACGACCCGCCATACCACTCTCAGGCGCTTTCACCTTTGCATAAGATAAGTTGAGTTCTGCCTCATGTAGAAGTGCCCGATATTGCTGCACACTGGCATCTGCCATAGCATGTTCAGACACCGCATTATCATACTCACGCTGACTAATCGACTTGGTCTCTAACAAGTTTTTGAGCCGTGCAGCTTCTCTTTTCGTTTGCTCAACATGCGCTTTTTGTTGTGCATATTGTGCACGCGCTTGACTCACTTTCATTTGATAAGGCACAGGGTCAATTAAGAACATGGGCTGCCCTGCTTTGATTTCAGCACCTTCTTCAAATAACCGTTTCAATACGATGCCTCCAACACGTGGACGGATCTCCACTTCTTTTGCGCCCTCTGTTTGCGCTACTGCTTCTGCTTGAATCGGCACCGTTGTTGGCTGCACATCTAACACGCTGACTGGCATTGGCGGCATGGCCATCTGTTGCGGGCTTTGTTGTTCCTGCTCGCCGCACGCAGTTAATAAAACAGATATACCCATTGCGAGTAAGAAATATTGTGTTCTTTGCATAAGCTTCACCATTACAGCCTCTATCATTACTTCGTTTATTTGATTGCAATACTTGCATACATACAAGAATGAATGTAAATTATATACAAACACAGATGTATGTAAATAGTTTACCCAATAAAACTTAAGCCACTTCATAAAAGATTCACGATAAAAGGTTCACGCAAAAAACATGGTTCGCAAAACGAAAGAAGACGCAGAGATTACGCGGCAACGCATCATTGATGCAGCGAGAGAGTTATTTGCTGAGCATGGCGTTAGCAAAACCAGTTTAGATAAGATTGCCAAACATGCAGACGTGACGCGTGGTGCGGTCTATTGGCATTTTAAAAATAAAACTGAGTTATTTCATGCCATGCGTGAACAAGTTTTTTTACCGCTCATTGATCGCATTGACAGTACATTATTGTCCAGTAAAAACGAAATAAACCCTTTGCAACGGATTGAAGGGTTTCTCATTGATACGGTCCGCGTCCTTTCTAATGACACGGCAACCCGCCAAACCTATGAAGTACTGATGGCCAAATGCGAATATGTTGATGAATTTGCTGAAGTGTTGCAGCAAATTCTGAATAACTGTGACGGCATCGTCGGTAATATTGAACAGGTTTACCAAGAAGCACAGCAACAATCCTTAATCAACCCAAGCCACTCCCCCACTGAGCTTGCAATGGATACCCACTTATTCTTTTCCGGCCTACTACATATGTGGGTTAAAGATAGCGAAGGCAGTCGTTTTAGAAACCAAGCAGAAACATTAATCCGCACACACATCAAATTACGTAAAAAATAAATTCACGACAGCGCATCATTTAAGTTACAAAAAAGCCAATTTTTCAGTTCCCTAGAAAGCCGATTGCGTATAAAATAGGCAGCTTTCCCTTTACGATAGATACGCAATGCAAATTGGTCATCACATTCTGAAAAACAATTTGGTTGTCGCCCCAATGGCTGGCGTCACCGATAGGCCTTTCCGCCAGTTATGCAAAAAAATGGGCGCAGGCTTAGCTGTTTCAGAGATGGTGACTTCTAACTCACTGCTATATGGCAGCGAAAAAACCAAACGTCGTGCTAATCATGAAGGTGAAGTCGATCCCATCTCAGTCCAAATCGCCGGCGCTGATCCGCAAATGATGGCAGAAGCGGCTAAGCATAATGTAGACAATGGCGCACAAATTATTGATATCAATATGGGTTGCCCTGCAAAAAAGATTTGCAATGTGATGGCAGGTTCAGCTTTATTAAAAGACGAGCCACTTGTTTCGCAAATTTTAAAAGCAGTGGTTGGTGCTGTTGATGTGCCCGTCACCCTAAAAATTCGCACAGGCTGGGATAAAGATAACCGCAATGCGATTTCCGTTGCCAAAATGGCAGAAGACATTGGCATTCAAGCCTTAGCGATGCATGGTCGTACGCGTGCTTGTTTATATAAAGGTGATGCTGAGTACGACACCATTGCTGCAGTGAAACAAGCGATCAACATTCCACTCATTGCTAATGGCGATATCACCACACCAGAAAAAGCGAAATACGTCCTCGATTATACCGACGCAGATGCGGTAATGATTGGTCGCGCTGCACAAGGTAGGCCATGGATTTTCCGTGAGATTGATCATTACTTGAAAACCGGGACACATATGTTGCCGCCAACCGTTGATGAGATTCATACCGTCATGTTGGAACACTTACATGATCTATATGCTTTCTATGGTGAACTGACAGGTATGCGTGTAGCACGCAAACACATCTCTTGGTACACCAAAGGTTTATCGGGTTCAGCTGCATTCCGCCATCATATGAACAGCTTAGAATCAACCGAACTACAATTACAAGCCATTAGCGATTTCTTTGCCGAGCTAAAACATAGAAATGACCGCCTGGTATACGACGAGCCAGAGGCTAAATCCACTAAAAATAAGAATAAGGATGCAATCGCCGCATAATGAGCAATTCAACTAAAGTCAGCGAAGCCATTACCGAATCACTCGATGATTACTTTACCCACCTAGAGGGCGGTCAACCACATGCCATCTATGACATGGTGTTAAGCTGCGTTGAAAAACCGATGCTCGAATATATTTTGAATAAAGTCGGTGGCAACCAAAGCAAAGCGGCTGCAATGTTAGGCATTAACCGCAACACGCTGCGCAAGAAAATGGCGCTATACAAATTAAACTAAGCCAGAGCTGCTACTGGTTTACAGGCAATTTTAAAGCAACACCTGTCACGCACTGTGCTGTGACAAACACAATATTTCATCAACACTTAGAGATTATCAAACGACAGCTATGGCCAATATTAAACGCGCGCTGATTAGCGTTTCAGACAAAACAGGGATTGTCGAACTTGCACAAAACCTACATAAACTAGACATCGAAATTCTTTCTACTGGCGGCACTGCCAAACTTTTCCGAGATAACAATATCCCTGTGATAGAAGTAAGCGACTACACAGGCTTCCCAGAAATGTTAGACGGGCGGGTGAAGACATTACACCCTAAAGTGCATGGTGGCCTGCTGGGACGCAGAGACCTGCCATCGCATGTGGAAGCCATGCAAGCGCAAGACATTCCTAATATTGACATGCTGGTAGTGAACTTGTATCCGTTTGAAGCGACTGTCGCC
>SPJO01000175.1 GCA_006844635.1 Methylophilaceae bacterium
AATCGCATCGGACGTTTATAAACGAGACTCTATGTTTTATCAGGCGATGCAAATCGGTCAGTTTGAAACCATGGGTTATAGCTGGAAATTATTAAATGGCTATGCAGAGAAGTTAAATTCAGTCACGTCAGCGCAAGTGCAAGCGGTGGCGAAAAAATACTTAATTCGAGACAATATGACAGTTGTTACTTTAGACCCACAGCCCATAGACACTAATGCAAAACCGCGTGCAAACCCACATAGACACTAGTCGCATTGTTCATAGAAAGTTTTAATCAGATGAAAGTACTACAATTTATTTTATTCGTCTTCGCCAACTGCTTAGCGCTGACAAGTCATGCTGCTGTGGATATTCAGCACTGGAAAACTGCAGATGGCGCACGCGTTTATTTTGTTGAAAACCATGATTTGCCGATTGTTGATATTGCAGTGACATTCGCAGCTGGCGGCGCTTACGACACACCTGATCAGGCAGGCAGAGCTGGCATTACCCACTATATGATGGATATGGGGGCAGGCGGCATGAATGAAGAAGCGATCACCAATGCCTTTGCCGATATTGGTGCGCGCGTCGGCGGTAGTGCTGGGACAGACAGTGCAAGCTATTCCCTCCGCACCTTAACCAGTAAACAAGACAAAGCCTTAACTGTATTTAAGAAAATTCTCCATCAGCCTGATTTTCCAGAAGCGATTCTTTCGCGAGAAAAGAAGCGGATTATTGCCGGGATAAAAGAGGCGAAAACGCAGCCAAGCAGTATTGCAAACAAAGCATTCAAAAAAGCCCTTTATGGGCAACATCCATATGGCATGCAAAGCACAGAGGCAACCGTCTCAGCACTCACCGTAGCAGACTTACGGCAGTTTTATCAACAGTACTACACTGCAAAAAGTGCTGTGATTGCGCTGATGGGTGATATGACTAAGTCGCAAGCACAAGCTATTGCTGCTTCGATTAGCAAAGGTTTGCCACAAGGTGCAGCCATTCCTAAAATTAAACCAGTACAAGCATTAACAAAAAGCAGCATGGAGAAAATCCCACATCCTGCTTCACAAGCGCATATCTTAATGGGGCAACCCGGTATTAAGCGTGGCGATCCTGACTACTTTGCACTGTATGTTGGCAACTATATATTGGGCGGTGGCGGCTTTGTCTCACGCCTAACGGAAGAAGTGCGTGAAAAGCGTGGCTTGGCATACAGTGTTTACAGTTACTTCTCACCAATGGTACAAGCTGGGCCTTTCACCGTTGGACTACAAACCAAAAAAGAACAAGCCAAAGAAGCGTTAGCCGTTGTTAATCAAACAGTCGCTGATTTTATTAAGAACGGCGTGACGCAAAAAGAACTACAAGCCGCAAAAAATAATATTATCGGTGGCTTCCCAATGCGGATTGATAGTAACAAAAAGATACTAGGCTACCTAAGCGCGATTGGCTTTTATGAAATGCCGCTAACTTACTTAGATGATTTTAATAAAGAGATTGCTAAAGTGACCGTTGAGCAAATCAATGATGCGTTTAAACGCCGAGTACATTTAGATGAATTTTCGACGGTGATCGTTGGGGCTGAGTAATGCTTTGATTGTTGTACATGGGTGTGTACTCCTAAGCACAAGTTCTGTGTCTCTTTCGCTCACCCTATATACTCCCACAAGTAACGTATAATCCAGCCTAATGGCAGTTAAAAAGCAAAATACCGTTCGGATTAATGCAGGACAATGGCGCAGTCGCGTCTTAAAGTTTCCTGATAGTGAGGGCTTACGTCCAACGCCGGATCGTGTACGGCAAACGGTGTTTAACTGGTTGGGGCAAGACTTAACTAGCCAAGTTTGTTTAGATTTGTTCGCTGGCACTGGGGCGATGGGATTTGAAGCATTGTCACGCAATGCCAAGCAACTGGTGATGGTTGAATATTCCAAAGCAGTGGCGAAGTCCTTGAGCCAAAATCAAGCATTGCTGAAAGCAGAAAACTGCCAAGTGCTGAATATGGATGCAATGCAGTTTTTAGCGAGCAATCAGCAGTCGTTTGATGTGATTTTCTGTGACCCGCCATATCAAAAACGATGGTTAGACAAAGTACTGCCAGCCCTTGGGCAACATCTTGCAGAGGATGGCGTAGTTTACGTAGAAGCCGAGTACACAGTTGATTCCAACGAACAATGGGAAGTATTCAAACAAGGCAAAGCGGGTAATGTGTTTTATCATTTGTTAAAATGCAGGCATTAACTAAAGGTTTTGAATATGAGCAAAAATCGCATTGCAGTTTACCCTGGCACTTTTGACCCGATTACCTTGGGGCATGAAGATATTGTGCGTCGCGCGGCTAATTTATTTGACGAGGTGATTGTTGCGGTTGCAGGGAGCACGAACAAAAACACTTTATTTAGCTTGGGTGAGCGGGTGGCTCTGGCCAAAGAAGTTTTTGATGGGTCGAATATTGAAGTGGTGGGTTTTGATGGTTTGCTGATGCAATTTGTGCAAGACCAAGGCGCGCAAATGGTCATCCGTGGTTTACGTGCGGCCAGTGACTTTGAGTATGAGTTTCAATTAGCTGGGATGAACCGTAAGCTTTATCCTAAGTTGGAAACTTTATTCCTAACACCATCAGAAGAGTATATGTTTGTTTCATCGAGTCTGGTACGAGAGGTGGCTAGCTTAGGTGGTGAGGTGGAACAGTTTGTCTCGCCAAATGTTAAGTCTGCCATTATGGATAAACTTAAATAGATATGTCTTTACTCATAACCGATGAATGTATCAATTGTGATGTCTGTGAACCAGTCTGCCCGAATGAAGCGATTTATCAGGGCCAAGAAATATACGAGATTGATCCAAACTTATGTACGGAGTGTGTTGGGCACTTCGACCAGCCGCAGTGTGTGGAAATCTGTCCGATAGACTGTATCCCACTTGACCCAAATAACCAGGAAACACAAGAAGACTTACTTGCAAAGTACCATCGTTTAACTGATTAATAAGGAGAGCATTATGCGCATGCTACACACCATGTTACGTGTCGGTAATTTAGAAAAGTCGATTGAATTTTATACCAAGGTGTTGGGTATGAAGCTTATTCGCCAGAAAGATTATCCGGACGGAGAGTTCACACTAGCCTTTGTTGGGTATGGTAACGAGTACGATAATACGGTCATTGAGCTCACTTATAACTATGGGGCAGAACGCTATGATATGGGTAATGCGTATGGGCATATTGCGATAGAAGTGGATGATGCTTACGCAGCTTGTGACAAAGTGAAAGCACAAGGCGGCAAGGTTGTGCGAGAAGCAGGGCCGATGATGCATGGCACAATCGTGATTGCTTTTGTTGAAGATCCTGATGGATATAAGATTGAATTTATTCAAAAAGATACCATTGAGTACCCACGGGATGTGTAAGCTGTGGAGAATGTAGATCATCTTAAAGAGGCTGTACAACTAGCTTTAGATGGCGAATGGGATGCATCCCATAAAATCGTACAAGACTTTTCTGATCATTATGCGAATTGGATTCATGCGGTATTGCATAAAATCGAAGGTGATGAATGGAATAGCCAGTATTGGTACCAGCGCACTGATGGTAAACAATTTGAAACTTATGATGACCCTAATGAGGAGTTAGAATTCATCAAAGGCTTACTAGCTTGAGTCGCTAGAAAAACAAAAAAGCCTGCACAGGGAGGAACAGACTTTTTTGACTAACAGGGAGGTGTTAGATTTTTAACTAGCTTTTAGATAATGTGACGTATTTAAATTCACCTGCCACAAAAACAAAGTTTGCATCTAATTTTTCATTTTTCTGAGATACAGCCTTTTTATAGGTCCAGATAACACCTTCTTGACTACCTTCAGCATTGCTCAGGGTTGCCATTTTGTCTGGAGCACCGAATATTTTGGCGACTTTATCTGCTTCAGTTTTGTTTAGTAAATCATAAAACTGGTTAGCTGAAATGCTTTCTTTTTTTAGATCGACAATGGTTTCGAAGTCTTTAGCGTTTGCACTAAAGTTACCGAATGTAAGCGCAGCAAGTAAAGCGCCACCAAGTAATGTACTTTGTATGAACTTTTGATTCATTTTAAGTCTCCTCTTTTGTTGAAAGAGCCTACATTATAGGCAGATGTTGTTGCAGCATAGTGACAACTATGTAACTGATTTGTAAAGACATTAAAAAAGCGTCGTGTTTTAGCGACGCTTTTTTATACCGTATCGTTAATGTTGATACATTATTCGAAAAAGGCTTTGGCTTTATCTAGCCAAGTTTTATTTCTTGGACTATGTTTACCAGCATCTGCTTGCGTGCTGGTTTCAAACTCACGTAGCAAATCTTTTTGTTTTTCCGTTAACTTAACAGGGGTTTCCACGACCACATGTACCATTAAGTCACCTTGGTCACTTGAACGTAATGGTTTAATGCCTTTGCCACGTAATCTAAAGACTGCACCTGTTTGTGTTTCTGCAGGCACTTTCATTTTTGCTGAGCCACCCAATGTTGGCACTTCAATTTCACCACCTAAGGCTGCTTGAGAAATGCTGATTGGCATTTCGCAGTGTAGGTTGCCACCATCACGCTCAAAAATTTCATGTTGTTTTAAATGAATTACAACATATAAGTCACCCGTTGGGCCACCGTTAACACCGGCTTCACCTTCGCCTGATAAACGGATGCGATCACCATCGTCAACACCAGCAGGGATTTTCACAGAAAGCGTTTTGTGTTGTTTAGTACGGCCATCACCATGACACGTTGGACACTCATCTTCTTTGGCAATGGTTTTACCTGTGCCATGACACTTCGGACAAGTTTGCTGTACAGAGAAGAAACCCTGTTGCATGCGCACTTGACCATGACCGCCACAAGTACCACAGGTTGAAGCTGACTTACCAGATTTTGCGCCAGTACCATGACATGTTTCACACTTAGACATGACTGGAATCTTGATTTTAGTCTCGGTACCTTTAGCGGCTTTTTCTAATGAGATTTCCATGTTGTAGCGCAAATCTGCACCACGATACACATTCGAGCGTTGTTGGCCGCCACGCGCACCGCCAGCACCACCAAAAATATCGCCGAAGATATCGCCGAAAGCATCATTAAAGCCACCAGCACCACCGCCAAAGCCGCCGCCAGCACCCATGTTAGGGTCGACACCAGCGTGCCCATACTGGTCGTATGCAGCACGTTTTTGGTCATCAGAGAGAACCTCGTAAGCTTCTTTTGCTTCCTTAAAATTCTCTTCTGCTTTGGCGTTGTCTGGGTTGCGGTCAGGGTGATATTTCATCGCTAATTTGCGATAAGACTTTTTAATCTCATCCTCTGACGCGTCTTTGTTAACGCCTAATATCTCGTAAAAATCTTTTTTATCAGCCATAAATTAAATCTATTTTAAATTGCATAAAGTCGCTAACACCTTATTGATGCTAGCGACTATGGATTGGACTAAAGAAAATCTAGCAGTTAGTTAAACGACTAATCGTCTTTTTTCACTTCTTCGAATTCAGCATCAACCACTTCAGCGTCAACTGTCTTCTCGCCTTCTTGGCTTGGCTCAGCACTTTCAGTATTTGCTTGTGCTTGTTGCTCAGCATTTACTTTTTCACCAAGTTTTTGAGATGCTTCCATCAAGGCATTCGTTTTTGCTTCGATGGTTTCTTTGTCACCGTCTTTTAAGACTTCTTCTAAGTCTTTAATCGCAGTTTCAATGGCTTCTTTCTCAGCGGCTTCCAATTTGTCGCCATGCTCTTCTAGTGATTTTTGTACACTATGAATCATTGCGTCACCTTGGTTGCGTGCATCGACTAACTCGCGCAATGCCTTATCTTCTTCTGCATGTGTTTCAGCATCTTCTTCCATGCGTTGAATTTCTTCTTCGCTTAGGCCAGAGTTCGCTTTAATGGTAATTTTATTTTCTTTACCAGTCGCTTTATCTTTTGCTGATACATGCAAGATACCATTTGCATCAATATCAAACGTCACTTCAATTTGTGGTTGACCACGTGGTGCTGGTGGAATATCACTTAAGTTGAATTGACCGAGTGATTTGTTACCAGATGCCATTTCGCGCTCACCTTGTAGCACTTGAATCGTCACTGCATTTTGATTGTCTTCTGCAGTTGAGAATGTTTGCGCTGCCTTGGTTGGGATGGTTGTGTTTTTCTTGATGAGTTTAGTCATCACGCCACCCAATGTCTCGATACCAAGTGATAGCGGTGTTACATCTAACAACAACACGTCTTTCACATCACCTTGTAGTACGCCACCTTGAATCGCTGCACCAACAGAGACCGCTTCGTCAGGGTTCACGTCTTTACGTGGCTCTTTACCAAATATTTCTTGTACTTTTTCTTGCACTTTAGGCATACGGCTTTGACCACCAACTAAAATCACGTCTGTAATGTCAGAAGCAGATACGCCAGCATCTTTCATTGCTGTTGTGCAAGGTTTGATTGTACGCTCGATAAGGTCTTCAACCATGCTCTCGAATTTTGCACGCGTGATTTTAACCACTAAATGTTTAGGGCCACTTGCGTCAGCCGTTACATAAGGCAGGTTAACTTCTGTTTGTGTGCTTGAAGATAACTCGATTTTTGCTTTCTCTGCCGCTTCTTTTAAGCGTTGTTTTGCTAGCAAGTCGTTGCGTAGATCTAAGCCATCATTGTCTTTCTTAAACTCATCCGCTAAGTAATCAATGATGCGGTTATCGAAGTCTTCACCACCAAGGAATGTATCACCGTTGGTTGAAAGTACTTCAAACTGATGCTCACCGTCGATGCTTGAGATTTCAATGATTGAAACGTCAAAAGTACCGCCACCTAAGTCATACACAGCAATCTTACGATCACCTTCTTGTTTATCTAAACCGAAAGCTAATGCAGCCGCTGTTGGTTCGTTAATAATCCGTTTAACTTCTAGACCAGCAATACGGCCAGCATCTTTTGTTGCTTGGCGTTGGCTATCGTTAAAGTAAGCAGGCACAGTAATCACTGCTTCTGTTACTTCTTCACCGAGATAGTCTTCAGCTGTTTTTTTCATTTTACGTAATACTTCAGCTGAAACTTGTGGTGGCGCCATTTTCTCGCCATTCACTTCAACCCAAGCATCACCATTATCTGCCTTAACAATTTTGTAAGGCATTAATTTGATGTCTTTTTGTACGGCTTCTTCTTCAAAACGACGACCAATTAAACGCTTCACGGCATAGAGTGTGTTTTCTGGATTCGTGACCGCTTGGCGTTTCGCTGGAGCGCCCGCTAAAATTTCACCATCATCTTGATAAGCGATAATAGATGGTGTTGTACGACCGCCTTCAGCGTTTTCAATGACGCGTGGCTTGCCGCCTTCCATAACAGAAACACAAGAGTTTGTTGTGCCTAAGTCGATACCAATAATTTTACCCATTTTGTTCGTTCCTTATTTCTAAAATACTTTTAAATTTGTAGTCAATCATGACTGCGTTGATTTAATAATTGGGATGATTTTTTTGTTTTCAAGCCCCTAATATGAATGCGGTTATTTTGCTTTTGAAACCACAACTAATGCTGGGCGCAAAACACGGTCATTCAAGGTGTAGCCTTTTTGTAATACACTAACAACCGTATTCGGCGCTTGCTCCGACTCGACAGTCTGAATAGCCTGATGTAAGTTAGGGTCAAATGCCTCTTCAACAGGGTTCAGCTCTGTAATATTGAATTTCTCGAAAACAGACACTAGCTGCTTGTTTGTGAGTTCAACACCATCCTTATAGCTTTGTACATCTTCGGTTTCTGTTGCCAGCGCTGCATCTAAACTATCTTTAACAGATAACAGTTCACCACTAAATTTTTCTAGGGCGAATTTGCGTGCTTTATCGACATCTTCTGAAGAACGGCGGCGAATATTTTCGCCTTCAGCTTTGATATATAAGACCTGTGCCTGTGCTTCTGCTAGTTGTGCTTGTAGTGTTTCAATTGATACCTCTTCTTCTGCAACTTCATCGGTTGAGGCTTCATCTGTTTGCGCTGTCTCTGCGTCTAATTGTTCTTCTTGATTTTCCTGCTCGTCTTGCATGTTAGCTCCCATTAAAACGTTGAGTCGATTAAATCGTTAAAATACCAATATGGGCAATGTGGGGATGTTTAAACTGATTTCAAGCCTTTTAAGACTTAAATTGATCTAGCGTGGCAATGACGGTGTTAACGGCAGGGCATTGCGCTTTACCACCTAGGTTCTTTGCAGGTGCAAAAGCGCCTGGATAAACGCCGGTTAGGGCAGGTTTTGTGTCAGTATAAACGGCTACGGTTGGAATGCTTAATGCAGTAGCTAAATGAGATAGTCCAGTGTCTACGCCTACAGCGGCATCCGCATTGCCAATAATGGGCGTCAGTTGGCTAATACTGAGTTTAGGTAAAACCAAAACATTGTCACTGCTGCTGGCAATCTCTTGCGCGCGGTTGTGTTCAACTTCCGATGCCCAGGGTAGAACCAAGTTTAACTGTTGCTGTTTTAATGCTACGGCTAAGTCTTTCCAGTGAGGCGTCGGCCATAGCTTGCTGTCTTTGCTGGTACCGTGTAAGCCAATGATATAAGGTGTTGGTAAATCAATCACATTGTTTTCTGTAATGTTTAGGCCGTAATCTGGCGCACCATCAGGTACTGCATAACCACATGCTTTAGCCGCTGTTTCTCTATTACGCGTGACGGCATGCTGGTCACGTGCTACCGGCAATTTTTTTTGGTAAAAGTAGCTAGCGATAGGCTCACGTGCTGTGGTTTTGTCTTGGCCGCACCTCGTGCCTTGTGCGCAGTAAGCCATGAGGGCGCTTTTGATAAGCCCCTGCGTATCAATCACAAGGTCATAAGGTTGCGTTGAAACTGCTTGTTTAAAAGCGTTTATTTCGTGCCAAGTATTTTTATCCCAGAGGGCTTTTCGCCAGCGGCGTACCGCGACAGTGAATACTTGATTAACAGCTGGGTGTAATGTTGGAATGTCTGCAAAACTTTCTTCAGCAACCCAGTCGATTTTAGCGTCTGGATAGTGTTGCAAAATATCGGTGACGACAGGTAAATTGTGAATAACATCGCCCAAAGAAGATGTTTTAACCAGTAAAATACGTTCCATAGCCGTATTTTCGCATACAATCATCATTTTCCAGCGGATTAGCCAGCATTGAAATTTGCATTCATTATATTTAAGTACTTTCCGTTTGGCGGTATGCAGCGTGATATGTTGCGTACGGCAAATGAACTCATCAAACGTGGGCATCAGGTCGACATATTCACGTTGAGTTGGCAGGGCGATGCGCCGAAGAATATTGGCATGCATGTGTTGCCGCAAAAAGGCTGGTTTAATTTCACACGGTATAAACGTTTTATCAAAACTGCATTTTCGATTATTCAAGCAGGTGATTTTGATTATATTTTTGGCTATAACCGCATGGCTGGTTTGGATGCGCATTTTGCAGCCGACCCTTGTTTTGTAGAAAGGGCACATACACAGCGCAATGCATTGTATCGTTTAACCCCTCGCTATAAATGGTTTGCAGCTTGTGAAAAAGCGGTCTTTTCATCAGCGTCAGAAACACAGGTGTTGGCAGTGTCACTATCTGAAAAACCACACTTCCAAAAGTGGTACGGACTACAAGATGCTCGATTTCATTATATTCCACCTTATTTATCACCAGAACGCTTTGCGAAGCAAGATAAAAGAAAAATGCGACAGCACCTGCGGGAAGCCTTTGGTTTTGCTGCCAACGACTTTGTTTATATGCTCACAGGCTCAGGTTTCGCTATGAAGGGTTTGGACAGGGCAATTCATGCCTTAGCGGCCATGCCTGATGATTTACGTGCGAATGCGCGCTTAGTCGCTGTTGGGCAAGACAATCCAAAACAATTTGTAGCCATGGCGAAAAAATTAGGCGTGGAAGACCATGTGGTTATTTCTAAAGGGCGTGCTGATATCCCGCATCTGATGCAAGGTGCAGATGTTTGCGTACATCCTGCCTATCGAGAAAATACTGGCTTAGTCATTTTAGAGGGGATGGCTAGTGGTGCGCCAATGTTGGTGACCGAGAGTTGTGGTTATGCCGTGCATGTGCAAGAAGCGGATGCTGGCTTGGTATCGCCAATGCCTTATCAGCAAAGTGATTTTAATGCGAAATGGTTAATGATGCGCGAAGCACTTGTGAAGGGGGCGAAAGATAAGCCTCTTTGGTCTAAGCATGGACTAGCTTATACGAAGAAAATTATGCAGGCGAATGATGGTAGCGCCGAGGCTGAAATTTTAATTCAATTGGCTGAAGCAAAAAAAGCCAATGGTGAGGCTGCATAATGGGTTGCCGACAAAGAACGATTTTTCAGATGCCAGCAAAACTGCGCAAAGCATTGGGTGAGGGCGAGCAGTGTGATACTTTTGAAAAGGCGATGCAGTTAACTGGTAAGGCATTTAGAGATGTGCCAGGCCGTAAGACTAGTCAGGTTAAATTGTTAGGTAAGAGCTACTTTATCAAGCAGCATTTTGGTGTCGGTTGGGGTGAGATTTTTAAAAACTTGTTGTCATTGAAAAAGCCAATCTTAGGTGCGATGACAGAAGTAAAAGCCATTGAAAAAGTCGCTTCTTTGGGTATTGCGACAACACCTCTGGTGGCTTATGGGCAGCGCGGTACAAACCCAGCGACCTTGCAATCTTTTGTATTAACGGGCGATTTGGGTGACATTACCTCTTTAGAAGATTTGTGTGCTGATTGGGCTGCCAAGCCACCTAACCCACGTTTTAAAAGGCGACTAATCATTGCTGCGGCAACGTTAGCAAAAACCATACATGAAGCGGGTGTGAATCATCGGGATTTTTATTTATGCCATTTGTGCTTGGGTAATCAGGATAGGGAAAAGGTTGATTTGTACTTGATTGATTTGCATCGTGTGCTGATTCACCAAACACCTTCCATACAAGCCAATATGAAAGATATTGCGGCTTTATATTTTTCTAGTATGGACTTGGATTTTAGCGCGCGAGACTATTTGCGCTTTAAGCGTTATTACCAGCAACAACCTAATCAATTTTGGCAACAAGTCGAAACGCGTGCGCAAAAACTATACGCTAAATTCAATAGCGACAAATTCCAGCAAAAACTAGCAGCAGAACGCAGCAAGCTGGACTAGCGTCATCCTAATCATCGCATACGACGTTATACATGCTTCCCGAAC
>SPJO01000174.1 GCA_006844635.1 Methylophilaceae bacterium
CATACAAAGCATCCGGCATTAACTGACTATCTGGGTAAGTTTTGATAAATGCATCATAAGCAGTAAATGCTTCTTTATGTTTTGCATTCTGGCTGAGCTTATATGCTTGCTTGTAGGCTTGCACATCCTCAGACTGCTCTAGTGTTGGCTCACCTTCTTCAAATCCCACAGAAGGACTCGCCTCACCTGTTGCCATCTCTTCTAGCTTGCGCAACCTTGCATCAGTATCGGCGTAAAGGTCCTTTTGACGGTTTTCAGCAGTTTCTAATGCATGGTTAGCAACTTCTAAACCACCTCTTAATTGAGCTACTTCTTGTTTAAGTAGCTCAATCTCATTCTGCATATCTAGCAAACCTTGCGTTTGTATTGTTAAGCGCCTTTTTAAATCTTCAATCTCAGCTGTTTGGGCATCATTGACTTCTTGACTTTTCGCTTCAACATCTAAGATTTTTTTCCGCGCTTCTTTATCATCAAAAAGCGCGGCTTGGGCAGTCAATACAAACAAACTCAAGCCTACGAATAGGCTTTTTTGCAATGTAGTCATAAATTACTCGTTTGGATAAACGATTTCCACACGACGGTCTTGCTGGTAGCAATCTTCGCTAGCGCAGTTAGGATTTGCATTCTCTTCACCATAACTCACTGTTTCGATTTGGCTATCTGAAACACCTAAGATGTTCAACGCTTTTTTCACAGCAACTGCACGACGTTGTGCTAGTGATAAGTTGTACTCACGTGCACCGCGCTCATCAGCATTACCTTGTAATGTCATTTTAGTAGCAGTATGTGCATTTAAGTATTTTGCATGTGCTTCCACATTTGGACGAAACTCAGCACGAATCGTGTCGCTGTTGTAATCAAAGTAAATGTTACGCTTAGATAAGATGCTGTTTGGATCATTCAACTCATTAACATTGCTGTTTGCAGCAGACCCATCAATAACAGCGCCTTTTACATCAGAGCTATCAGCTGAAGAAGCTGAAGCGCTTTTATCTTCTACTTCCGCACCATCTTTAATAGGTGTACTTTTACAACCTACTAAAAATACTGAAATCGCTGCGGCAATCAGTAGTTTTGATCGAATATTTGTTGGGTTTGTCATGCATTGCTCCTTTTCTGTTCGGTTAGGGATATTCTTTTCTAAAAGCTCATTGTACAACTAAGACCTACTTAAGCATAGGCCCCCAAGCCGGCTCGCGCACATCACCACGGGCCTCCTTTAGACTTTGTCGTACTTTACCATCAAATGACACTGCTGCCAAAGACCCTCTAGCGCCTTTTTTCGTCGCATACAGAATCATGCTGCCATTTGGCGCAAAACTTGGTGATTCATCCTGACGTCCCTGACTCAGCAACTGCACTTGCCCTGTCGTCATATCTTTTACTGCTACTTTAAAGCTGCCACCATCATTGCGAATGTACGATAGTAGTTTGCCATCTTTTGAAAAGTGTGGACTCACGTTATAGTTACCCTGGAATGTCACGCGACTCGCACCGCCACCATTCACCGAAGTTTTATAAATTTGCGGGCTTCCACCACGGTCAGAACTAAAGTATATCCATTTCCCATCAGGTGAGAAAACTGGCTCAGTATCAATTCCTCGACTTTTCGTAATGCGCTTCAAACCGCCGCCGTTGGCATTAATTGTGTAAATTTGCGAGTTAGCACCATAGGTCAAAACAATGGCCAGCTTTCTACCATCTGGCGACCATGATGGCGCACTATTATTACCCTTGTAATTCGCAACAATTTTACGCTTACCTGTTGTAAGTGTATGCACAAAGACAATCGGCTTTTTCTTTTCGAACGACACATAAGCCATCTTCGTCCCATCTGGGGACCATGATGGAGAAATCACCGGTTCAATAGAGTTCACCAATGCTTGTGGGTTATAGCCATCCGCATCTGCCACATATAGGTAGTGGCGTGAGCCTTTCTTCGTCACATACGCTATCCGACTCGCAAAAGCACCTGGCTTACCTGTTAACTTTTCATAAATGACATCAGCGATTCTGTGTGCTGTCATTCTTGCATGCTTTGGTTTCAGCTGAAAATCCACATCAGCCAATGTCCTTTGCTTCAAAACATCAACCAATTGGAACGAGGCCTTCAGTTTGCCGCCTGCAATAGACGTCACATTGCCAACAACAACGGCTTGCGCCTGCAGTGCAGCCCACTCAGCGTGTCTAACCTGTGTTGCATTGGTCGGTTTGTTGGGCATGCCGCGTGTATCTAGCAGCCTAAACAGTCCACTACGCCTTAGATCGGCATTAATGATGTCAGCCATATCTTGTTTAAGGCTAGTACTGTTGCCAAATGGCACAACAGCAATCGGGATTTGTTGTGCACTACCGCCAGTAATTTCAATATCAAGTGCGGCATGTGAAGTGAACGTAAATAAACTAAAGAACGTAAGAACGACGAGTCTAATGGTATGCATGTTTGTTTTAGTGTCTTATTTCAAAAAAAGTTCAAATTAATTTTACTGTAACTAATTACTAACGCTATCGTAATTACACTTTGTTACATCTGATCGTGAAGTGAGCTTACTCATTGGGCTTGAATTTAAGATTTAGGTTCCGGAAACTTGTAAACGCATTAGCATCGGTCGGCACCGGCAATGGCTCTGATGCGATTACTGCACGCTCGATGGCATCATCACAAGCTGCATTGCCGCTTGATTTGCTTAAGGTCGGCGCGCTACCAAACTCTCCTGTTGGCAACAGGTTGAGTTTTACAATCGCCACTGGGTTACCCTCAGAGCAAAGCGACTTATTCACATTCCCTCTGATTTTGGCCGTGATTTTAGCAACATACTTATTCATTTCACCTTGACTTGCGCCACTAGGCTTGCTTGGTGCACCTTGCCCCACCTCTGCTTGCAAGTCTTTCAGGCGCTTCTCATTTTCCGTCTCAACCTCATCATCAAATGCCGCTGCTTGCAATTGCTTCAGTTTCTTTAGACGCTCTTTTTCTTTACGTTTCTTTTCTGCTAATTTTTTCTTTTTCAACGCCTCTTTTTTTGCCAGTTCTTTTTTCTTTCGCTCCTCTTCAAGCTTCTTCTTTTTCTCTTCCTCTAATTTCTTTTTATTCTCAAGCTCGATATCCACCTCAGGCTCCGGTTCAGGGAGCGGCTCCGGCTCCACCACAGGCTCTGGCTCGATTTCTGGCAAAGGCTCCGGCTCTGGTTCAGGCTGTGGCTCTGGCTCGGGTTCTGGCATCGGAGGTGGTGTCGTATTATTCGGCAACTCACTCCACAAATCGACATCGCTGACACTCACAACTGTATGTGCTGCTTTCCAGTTAAATGAAAACAGCATCGCAGCCAATAACGCAATATGCACCAGTAGTGCCAGTAGCCCTGACTTCCATGCAATTGCTCTTTCGTGCTTTCTAAACATACTGCTTAAGGTGCTGGTTGAAACAACAAGCCAACTTTTTCCACTTTTGCTTGTTTGAGCAAGTCCATCACTTCAACCACTTTCCCATATTCCGTTTTTTCATCTGCCGCCACCACGACTGCACGCGGCGCACTTTCAAGCTGCGTTTTCACTTCAAACAGAAGTTGATCGCGCGGTAATACTTGACCTTGAATTTCAGCATCACCACTTTTTCTGACGGTAATCACTAACGGTGCTGCGGTTTGCTTCAAGCTTTGGCCCACCGAAGGTAGGTCTACCACGCCTGGGTTAGTCATCGGTGCGGTGACCATAAAAATTACCAGCAACACCAGTGTCACATCGATATAAGGCACCACATTGATTTGGTTCATCATGCGACGTTTACGTGTTCTTGCCATCTAAATCTCCTTTGGAATAACGAAGTCTAGTTTAACTACACGCGACGCTGCAGAATGTTGGTAAACTCTTCCATAAAGCTTTCATAGCGAACAGAGAGCCGGTCCACTCTAGAAGCAAAGCGGTTATAGGCAAGCACTGCTGGAATCGCCGCAAATAAGCCAATCGCTGTTGCAACTAAGGCTTCTGCAATACCTGGCGCCACTTGGCTTAAGGTTGCTTGTGCGACATTAGATAAACCACGGAATGAATTCATAATCCCCCAGACAGTCCCAAACAAACCAATATAAGGGCTAACAGAACCAACTGAAGCAAGAAAAGGTAAGTGTGAGTCCAACTCATCCATCTCACGATTAAAAGATGCCTGCATCGCACGTCTGGAACCTTCCATCGCATCACTTACGTCCATTTTTGAACCGCCATTGTTGCTATGTTGTTTATGGCGGACAAACTCTTTAAAGCCTGCTTCAAAGATGCTAGCCATGCCTTGCGATTTACGACGCTTGCCTGATGAAAGACCGTCATATAGTTTATTTAAATCGCCACCGGACCAAAAAGCCGTTTCAAATTTCTCAGCATTATCTTCCGCTTTTTTAAGCATAAACACCTTGATAAAGATGTACCACCAAGAAAATATGGATGTGATTATCAAGATCACCATCACAACCTGCACTGGGATACTGGCGCCAAGCACCAGGCTTACCAATGACATATCATCTGCTACATTCATACTGTCTCCATTTTTAATCTTACTTGCTGAGGAATAACACTCGGTTTAAAGGAAAGTGCGTCCACACAAGCAACTCTGACCTGCGCTTGCACTAAAAGTTGACTATTCGTTGTAATTTTTTGCAAAAAGTTAAAGCTGCTACGGCCTAGTTTTTCTAATTCACTACTCACATGCAATAAATCATTAAACTTAGCTGGCTTCTTAAAAGCGATAGACATACTATGCACGACAAACAGAATTTGCAAGTCATCTCTGAGCACAGTTTGCTCAAACCCTAAGTGTCGCAACCATTCTGTTCGCGCGCGCTCCATATAGTTTAAATACTGACTGTGATAAACCACGCCACCAGCATCTGTGTCTTCATAATAGACGCGCACTGGCCAATCGAATATCTGATGGCTTGACGTTACTGTTGCCACAAATCTCCCGACTCCAGCGACTTAGGCACTTTTAAACCAAAATGCTCATATGCCAAGCTAGTTGCCACCCGCCCACGCGGCGTTCGCATCAAATAGCCCTGCTGAATCAAGTAGGGCTCTAACACATCTTCAATCGTATCCCGCTCTTCACCAATTGCAGCGGCCAAATTGTCTAAACCAACAGGCCCACCACCAAACTTCTCTAAAACAGCCTGTAGTAACTTCCGGTCCATAACATCGAAGCCCAACTTGTCAACATCAAGCATCTGCAATGCAGCATCAGCAATTTCTTCACTAACATTACCATCCGACTTCACTTGTGCGTAATCTCTAACCCGACGTAATAGCCGGTTCGCTATCCGTGGCGTTCCTCTGGAACGTTTTGCAATTTCCATCGCACCGCTATCAGTCATCGTTAGCTCAAGCAAGCTAGCACTGCGGGTCACGATGCGGCTCAACTCTTCTGTCGTATAAAACTCCAACCGCGAAACAATACCAAAGCGATCACGTAAAGGGTTCGTTAACATGCCGGCACGGGTAGTTGCTCCTACCAACGTAAAAGGCGCCAAGTCTAGTTTCACAGAACGGGCAGCAGGGCCTTCACCAATCATAATATCCAAATGGTAATCTTCCATGGCAGGATAAAGAATTTCCTCTACAACTGGTGATAAACGATGAATCTCGTCGATAAATAACACATCGTTTGGTTCTAGGTTTGTCAGTAGCGCGGCAAGATCGCCTGCACGCTCCAGCACAGGCCCAGAAGTTTGTCGCAAGCTAACACCCATCTCACGAGCAATAATATTGGCGAGTGTTGTTTTACCCAAGCCAGGTGGACCGAATAATAAAACGTGGTCGAGTGCTTCTTGCCGCCCACGCGCCGCATTGATGAAAATCTCAAGCTGACCTCTTGCTTTTTCTTGCCCAATATACTCATCTAGTATTTTTGGACGCAAAGCCCGCTCAATGACTTCTTCTTGCGTGCTTTCAGTTTCCGACGCAATAAGGCGTTCGGTTTCAATCATAATCAAACATTATTTGGATTATACCCATCTAACGACAAGTGAATGTAGGCTTACAATTTTACCTGAGAAAAGTTTTCAATCAAATTTTTCAGGACAATCGGCTTACCCAAACCAAGCCCTTGCCCATAATGCACACCAATTTGTTTCAACTCTTTTAGAATTTCTTCATTCTCAACAAACTCTGCGACGGTTTGAATATTCAGCGCCTCAGCAACTGAATGGATTGATCGCACCATGGCATGATCGATCTTATTGACATGCATATCTTTCACAAAAGAGCCTTCAATCTTCAAGTAGTCCACCTCAAAGTTCTTCAGGTACATAAAGGAAGACATCCCGCTACCAAAATCGTCTAGCGCAAACTTACATCCAATTTTCCGCAGTGCGGTCAGCAAGTTAATCGTATGTTTCAAGTTCACAATCGCCGCTGTCTCTGTAATCTCAAAACAAATGGCTTCAGGCGGAATGGCATAGATGGCAAACTGCTCGCGAATATACCCCAAGAAGCTCTTATCGCCCAAAGACGTTCCCGATAAATTAATAGAGAAAACGTAATCACATTTCTCTAGACTGACATCTAACAATTTACGATAAGCAGCAAAAGTATTTTTAATTACCCAACGGTCAATATTAGGCATCAGATGGTAACGCTCAGCCGAAGGAATAAAGGCGGTTGGTAACGTAATACCACCCTCTTCATCAACTTTTCGGATGAGCACTTCGTAATGATGGTGCGCTTCAACATCCAGCGATAACGGCACAATCGGCTGGCAATACAGCACAAAGCTATCATCATCAATCTCATCGGTAATATCCGATATCGCATCCACAGCTTTATGACGTTGCAAGTTTTCCATATCACCATGGTTATACAGAAAACTTTGGTTGCGGCCTGCACTTTTTGCTGAGTAACAGGCAGCATCTGCCGCATGCATAATATCGCTAATGCTGCTAAAACTTGTATCGACAACGACAATACCAACACTCACACCAATATTAAACACTTTATCTTCGTGCACATATCGATAGTCTCTGACCAACTTTAATAACCGGTCAATCACGACGTTGGCATTGGCAATGCTTGAGTTTAGCAATAGCAAACCAAACTCATCACCACCCAAACGCGCTAATGTGTCATTTCCATCAACTTTACTCGCAAACAACGCACTGATTTGTCGTAACAACTCATCACCCGCTGTATGCCCACAGGTATCATTCACCAACTTAAACTGGTCCAAATCCAAGTAGCAAAATATATGTCTCGCACCATCTTCGCGCACACTAATCAAACTTTCTTCCAGCCGCTCTTCAAACTCACGTCGGTTAATCAGCCCAGTCAAGTCATCATGTTGTGCCTGATGTCGCAATAAAGTCGTGGCATCATGGATTTTTTCTTGCATATTGTCATAAGCATTTTTCAAGCTTTCTGACATGGAGTTAAAGCCTTTTTGCAACACCTTTAACTCACCACTGGAGTCTTCCTTAATATTATGCGAAAAGACACCCTCACCCAACTTATCCACTGCAAACGCAATTTCTTGAATCGGTTTGGTAATATTCCGACCAATAAACCATGCAATCAATGCACTACAAAGCAAACCAAACAAACCAATTAATACCATCTTGATAATCAAGTCTTGCTTGAGTTTCTGCAGCGCCAAGTTACTTAGTTCGACATAAACATGTCCAATCACAAGGCTTTGCTCTTGCTGATTAATGGCATCTGCCTCCAATTCATCAATGGGAAAATCCTCAACTTTTTCAAGGCTACGTTTAATTGGCGACAAAAAGATGACGCCATTTTTCCAAGCAAGCTCCTGACTCTTATTCGCAATCATCTGTCTGAGCACATTTTTCTCTATCGGCCGCCCACTAAACGCCAGCACCCTTCCGCGTTTATCAGTAATCACAATGGACCTTAATTCCTGTTCATTTTGTTCGTTTGCAAGCACCTGATAAACCAGTTTCTGCAAGCGATTCAAGTTCCCTGAGATCACACCATATTCAGCTGCAGGTGCTAGCTGTGTTGCAATAATCCTACCGCGGTCATACAAAGAGTAATTGAGGTTGTCGAATACTTTTGAAATCGCATATCCAGCCAAAATGATAGCGAACAAGATAGCTGGCAACGTTCCCAATAGCACAACCCTAGATTTAATACCCATATTTTGCATTAGTTTGTCACCTTAGTTGTCTGCTTCGACTCTAGTTTTAACAACTGCTGATAAATCACATGCTCATCATCAATGTTGAGGCCTAATGAGCGTTGCACTTGTCTATTAATAATCACAGAAAAATATTTTGGCGCCTGCGGTGGCGGCAATAGGTTTGATTTTTTTTGTGTGTCGACAGCTATTTCTGCAACCTGTTGGGCCAAATGCATGGCATTACTAAACACAGACGCCAAAGCGCCTGCTTTCACATATGACCGGGAATATCCGAATACTGGCACACCATGACGGTAACTAGTTAATAAAATAGGTTGCGCTGTTTCTCTGTTATACACAAGCGGGTCAGGAATCGCGAGCAAGGCATCATTTCTATCGAATATTTTTTCAAGCTTTGGTATTAATGCCGTTTCGGATTGAACCTTTTCAAGGTGCACCGAGAACCCGCTTTCCTCTGCACTATCTTGCAAGAATTCTTCATAACGATTTGATGTTGTTCCTAGCAATATGCCCAGGCTTTTCGCTTTTGGCAGCGCAATCCGTGCCAACCCAATTTGACGCCTATATGGCTGATCTAAAACAATCGCACTAAAATTACCAAGACGTCGGCCACTCTTATAAAGCAAGCGGTTAAATGTTGGCAATGGCGTAAACACACCTAACACTGGTGTGGTGTGTTTCAGCTTGCTTGATTCTGTTAGTGCCTTAACACCAAGTGCAATAACCAACTCACTATTTTCTGCAACGGTTAGCTTATCGACCTCACTCAAATTAATCACCGTCACTTTTAAGGCTTGAGTTTTACCCCTTGTTAATACTTTTTTAAAGCTTTTAATAAACGTTAGATTAGCTGTTGATGCTGTACTCATCACGATTGTGATTCCGGTATATGCATGCGCTTGGGACGACAGTATACCTGCCAGTAGCATAAAACAGGCAAACAGAATAAAGTGTTTTTTTAGACTCATCACAATCATTAACTACTCAACGCCTTTATCACATCGACTAAAAATTAAAAGTCGCATTCAGCCGTAACCGCCTTTTGTGTTCATTATTTTCCGCAAATTCTAAGTAGTGATTATTAAATAAATTTTCTACCACTAATGAAAACTCACCGTTCACTCGCTTAGTATTAAACTTCCTCGCAACCCGCACATCACATCTTCTGATTAAATCAACTGTTTGACCATCCCCCATAAGGGTAGCTTCACTGGTTTGGTAATATGCGAAACTCGCATCCCATACTTGATTAAATTTGTGCGTGAGTAAAGCAGAAACTGTATTACTAGGCATTGATTCCAAAAAATCATTCTCAAGATCATCTTCATTCCCGCGAATTCTGACATGCGCATAATTCAATAGTAGGTTGGTATTATTGGTAACATCCCATTTCAGCTGCGTTTCAAACCCATTAACTTCAGCACTACCAATATTAATGGCCTTCTCCTGCCTACTTGGTTCAGTAACCAGCGTCAAATTAGGCGGTACATTAGTTAGCGGTGTATTTTTACCTCTAATATGATTATCAATATTATCGTGGAACAGCCTTGCATCAATATTGAGCGAACCAACTTTACCTAAATACCCAATTTCTCTGGAGATGATTTTTTCTGGGTCAAGGCCACCCAAGTCTACGTCAGGCTGATCCAGCAGCGTTACATTTGGGTCGGTTGTTGGAACAAATATCTGGCGTTTAAACTTTTCTTCCGTATAGTTTGGTGTACGTAACGCAGAAGAAAAACCAAACCGAAGAGTGTGATTTGGGTGAATATTAAAATTAACACTCGCCCGAGGGGAGACATCAGCCCCGGTAAAATCATTATGCTCAATCATTGCCCCCGCATTAAACAATAGTTTTTCATTCGCTCGCCACTCAGCATGCCCAAACAAACGTTGCAAAT
This sequence comes from Methylophilaceae bacterium, assembly GCA_006844635.1. Taxonomy (GTDB): domain Bacteria; phylum Pseudomonadota; class Gammaproteobacteria; order Burkholderiales; family Methylophilaceae. Next base: position 10,042 of record SPJO01000174.1, read on the forward strand.
CAAAATAATCTTTTTTCTTAGTACCTAAATAAAAGGGGGCGTACATAGTATCGCGACGGACACTACCTCCCCAAACAAATCGTAACGAGCGACCAATTGAAAAGTTATGCTGTGCTTCAATATCATAACGCTCTGTTTCTACATCGTTACGAAAGCTGACAGTATCGTTTAATAAAGTTACGCCTAGAGGCCCTTCTAGTAAGGGCCGTAAATTAATGGTTGTAACCCGGTCATCCGAACGGTCAAATGAATGATAAGCCTGTAAAATAAAATCACTAGTCTGATTTAATTGGTGCGTCCACCGTACCAATTGATGGTGATTGCGTATTTCCCTTGTGCTTGGCGTGTGTATGACCTGATCATAGTCCCCTTCTCCACGTGAACCATCCGTCATCCCGAATATAAACTCAATATTATTATTGTTATCCAATTGATAATCGGCACGCGCATTGATAAACCGCGTGCGCTTAAAGTCATTGCGTGTATCTAAGCCATCATCTTGCAAAATCCCCGCTGTAAAACGGTAATTCAAATTGTCTTTTTTTCCACCATGCTGGTAAAACACTTCGTTTCGCCCATTACCATGGGTTGCTATCACGCTATTGCCTCTTGCAAGTGCTGCTGAACGCGTAATGATATTAATAACACCAAAGAATGAGTTGGCTCCATAACTAGCCGCATTAGGACCACGTGTTACTTCAATTCGTTCAATGTCGACGATAGCAAGCGGCATCTCACTCCATTGCACGCCACCATATA
>SPJO01000173.1 GCA_006844635.1 Methylophilaceae bacterium
ATAAATAAAACAAATAAAAACAGTGACTTATAAAATAATGGCTATTTTTTTCAAAAAAAACCTAAAGTTTGCTCAATCAGCGTCGTAATCAGTTTATCGCTTATTGCAAATTAAAAAGGTAAACATGGCTTAAATAGATAGATTCATTTCATCATGATTTAAATTTTTATATATATATTTAGGTATCTTTAGCCCCCATGTAGGTGTTTGTAGGACAAACACCTACATGGGCGTGTCTGCGCGTCTTACGTAAAAAACCGACAAACCCCAATAGTTTTTTAGCCTTAATGAGTTCAAAGTACAACTCATGCGGCAAACAAAATGTTTAAAGCAGTTTTATTTAAGCAATTAGGGGAATCAAAATGAATGAAACAGAAATGATGTCAGAGATTAAAGACGCTAACCTCAACTACTTAATGTTAGCACAACAAATGATTCGTGCTGATAAGGCAACTGCAATTTTTCGTTTAGGCATTAGTGAAGATATTGCAGACTTGCTTGAAGGTTTAAGCAATTTCCAAATATTGAAATTAAGCAGCAGCAATATGATGCTTGCGCGCTTCCGTTTTGAAGACAGTGCGATTCTAAGCATGCTCACTGATTACACAAAAGATCGCGCATTAGCGAATGCACATTCTGCAATCTTATTGTCAGGACAGCCAGCATAAGGGTCACCGATTTAGATTATTGATTGGAGAGAATCATGAAAAAAACAGGCGTAAAGAAAAGTGTTGTTAATGAAGGCGAACAAATTCAGTTAGCAACAGAAATGATTAAATTAGGTGCTAGATTACAGCTTCTAGAATCACAAACAACATTATCTCGTGAGCGTTTAATTAAGCTCTACAAAGAGTTAAAAGGCATGTCACCACCTAAAGGGATGTTGCCTTTTTCAACCGATTGGTTTTTAACATGGCAGCCTAATATCCACTCTTCCATTTTCTTAAACATCTATAATTACATGGTAGAAAATGCTGGTGTAGAAGGTATTACAGCTGTGCTGAAAGCGTATAGCTTGTATTTGCAACAAGTCGGACATGATTCAGATGCAGAGCCAGTACTATCGCTCACGCGTGCTTGGACATTGATTCGCTATATTGATAGCAAAATGTTGAAGTTGAAAGGCTGCACTTGCTGCAATGGTAGCTTTGTCGTCAATGCATATGATTTGAACCAGAACTACTTATGCAGCTTATGCCACGTGCCTTCACGTGCAGGTAAAACGAAGAAAGCTAAGCAGGCTAAGGAAGCAAAAGAAGCACTTACCTATAAATTGGTTGATTCAAGCGTCGTTGCTTAGTAGAGCTCATGAAGCATCACGCGAACATGATGCCGCTAAGCAGTGGGGCAAGTCAGCAACGCTTTAAGCTAGCCCCAGCAACATTAGCCATTTTGATTCAAGTGGCAGCACTGATGATTGTTTTTTCTTCTGTGTTAGCTGTGAATGTTTTCTTTAACGTAAGATTCCCAATATTAGTATTGGTCATGATGCAGTCTCTCAGCGCATTGGCGCTCTGTATGATGGCTGGCATGGCAACTTGGTGGCGCTGGATTCACGCCTGTTTCCCGCTCGCTATGTTTGTCATGACCTTCTGGGCTGTGCCGAATGAAGTCTACTTAATCGGTTTTTTAATCACACTCAGTATTTTTTGGACAACATTCCGTAGCCAAGTCCCATTTTTTCCTTCTCGTCCAGCTATTCGTGGACATGTCGCTTCACTGATTCCAGATCATCAATCTACACGGATGATTGATATCGGTAGTGGCCTGGGCGATTTGTCGATGTATATTGCCAATCAGAAAAGACATTGCCAAGTGGAAGGCATCGAGATTGCGCCAATGCCTTGGTTTATCAGCTTGTGCCGCGCTAAATTAAAGCGCAGCAAAGCGCAATTTTCACTGGGCAATTATCATGATTTAGATTTTGCTGATTATGACCTTGTGTTTGCCTACCTTTCGCCTGCTGCCATGCCAGCATTGTGGCAAAAGGCCAGTCAAGAAATGCCGGCAGGTAGTTTGTTGGTGAGTTATGAATTTGCAGTGCCTAATCAGCGACCTAGCTATACGCTAGAGAGTGGTTCTGGCATCCCAACTATTTATGTTTGGCAGATGTGATTGCCGTTATATCTAATGCTGATAAAGACTGAAAAACATCCCTCTATTCGGCCAATTGATTGAAGCCCTTTCTTGATATTCTAGATAAAACATTAACCAATAAAAATCTTATTTAAGGCGTAAAAGTATGTTTGTCATTATCGGGTATATTGTTGTTTGTTCCACTATTTTTGGTGGGTATGCGATGGCTGGTGGCCATCTAGGTGGCTTATGGCAACCGCTTGAAGTCTTAATGATTTTTGGAGGTGCTTTAGGCGCGTTTATCGTGGCGAATGACACGAAAGCGTTAAAAGCAACGTTGAAAGCTTTACCAAGCCTGTTTAAAGGCTCGAAATACAATAAAGCTTTATATTTAGACCTACTTGCATTGCTCTATGAAATTCTCACTAAAATCCGTAAAGACGGCATGATGTCTATCGAGAATGATATCGAAAATCCTGACTCTAGCCCATTGTTTAGTAAGTACCCAAAGATCATGGGCGACCACCATGTTTTAGACTTTATCTGTGACTATTTACGGTTGATGGTGTCTGGCAATATGGATGCTTTCCAAGTTGAAAATTTGATGGATAACGAGCTTGAAACACATCATCAAGAAGGTCATGTGCCAGCACATGCGATTACGCGTTTAGGGGATGCATTACCTGCTTTTGGTATTGTTGCAGCGGTGATGGGGGTGGTACATACCATGGAGAATGTTGCCTTGCCTCCAGAAGAATTGGGCGTGTTGATTGCACATGCGCTGGTGGGTACTTTTCTTGGTATTTTATTGGCATACGGATTTGTAGGGCCTTTAGGCACATTGCTCGAACAGAAGTTGGAAGAGAGCTCCAAGATGCTGCAGACGGTTAAAGTAACGCTGTTGGCTAGTTTGAATGGCTATGCGCCTGCCATTGCAGTCGAATTTGGACGGAAAGTTTTATATTCAACGGAGCGACCAGGCTTTAGCGAGTTAGAAGATCACGTGAAGCAAGCTAAAAACAGTTAATGCTTATATCCAATCACATTAATACTGACGGAGTGAATTATGGCTGAACAGCCAGCTAGACCAATCATTGTTAAGAAAATCAAAAAAACGGCTGGCGGCCATCATGGTGGCGCTTGGAAAATTGCTTATGCTGATTTTGTGACTGCGATGATGGCGTTCTTCCTATTGATGTGGCTGTTGGGCTCTGCATCAAAAGGGCAGTTAGCAGGGATTGAATCTTATTTTAAAACACCATTAAAAGTGGCTTTGATGGGTGGCCCTAGTGCTGGTGCAAGTGACTCAGTATTAAAAGGTGGTGGTAAGGATTTAACGAGAAAACAATTACAAGTGAAGCCAAAAGATGGTTCGAAAGAAAAAGAAAAACAGCCTGAGTTGAAAGATGTCAGCAAAGCTGAGATGAAAAAAGCATTAGCTGCAAAAGAAAAAGCGCAATTAGAAAGCCTAAAAGAAAAGATTGAAGAAACCATCAGCAGTAGCGAAACACTGAAGAAATTTAAAAACCAACTATTACTCGACATTACTTCTGAAGGTTTACGCATCATCATTGTTGATGAACAAAACCGACCAATGTTTAACTCTGCGCGTGCAGAGTTGCAGCCCTATGCGAAAACGATTTTGCAAGAGATGGGGCATATGCTTAATGATGTGCCAAATCGCATTAGTTTGTCAGGGCACACCGATGCAACACCATTTAGTACAGGCGGAGCGGCTTATAGTAACTGGGAGTTATCCTCAGATCGTGCGAATGCTTCACGCCGTGAATTGGTGGCAGGTGGGATGGATGAGCATAAGCTTATGCGTGTTGTGGGCCTAGCTTCAGCAGCGCTGTATGACAAAGAAAATCCTTTTAACCCGATTAATCGACGCATCAGTATTATCGTCATGAACCGTGAAGCTGAAGAGCGAGTGATTAATGATGAATCTGCTGTGAAAGTGAACGATGAAACAGAAGCGGAGGCACTACTTGAAGAGGTTAGTGCTCGAGCTGATGTGATGGCGGAAATAGAATCAGATGGTTAATTGATACAAGCTAACAAAAAAGCCAACATGATGTCATGTTGGCTTTTTTATAGCGGTCATTTTAGATACACACGGCGCGTACCTGCTCTATATCTGTATGGCCTTGCAGCACTTTCGTAATGCCATCTTGTTTGAGTGTTCGCATGCCGTTTTTCATGGCTTCCTCGGCAATCTCACTGACCGTCGCTTTGGTTTGAATTAAATGCTTAATGCTAGGCGTGACTTTCATTAACTCATATAAACCCACACGACCGTCGTAGCCTAATTTATTACATGCTTTACAGCCTTTGGCTTTGTACAACTGCAGCTTGTTATCCTTGTTGTAAGTTTTTTGCCATTGTTCTACGACTGCGTGAGCATCTAAATTGGTATTAAATACATACTCTTCCGCTAATGCTAGTAAATCATCTTCGGTTGGTGTGTAAGCCACCTTACATTTGTTGCATAGTGATTTTGCCAAACGCTGTGCCAAAATGCCTAATAATGCATCTGCAAAATTAAAGGGATCCATACCAAGATCTAACATGCGAGTGACGCTATCAGGTGCACTATTGGTGTGTAAAGTGGATAAGACCAAGTGGCCTGTTAACGATGCCTCAATACCAATTTTGGTTGTCTCTTCATCACGCATTTCACCCACCATAATGACATCAGGGTCAGCACGTAAGAAACTACGCATAGCATCTGCAAATGACCAGCCAATTTTCGGGTTGACCTGCACTTGACGCAATCCTTTTTGCGTAATCTCAACCGGATCTTCCGCCGTCCATATTTTGCGGTCTGGCTTATTAATGTGACCAAGCAGCGAATGTAGGGAGGTTGTTTTACCTGAACCCGTCGGACCACACACTAAGATTAAGCCATAAGGTGTTGAAGCCATTTTTTTAAGATCGCTGAGGGCAGTTTCATCTAACCCAAGTTTGTCCATTGCCACAGGTTTGCTAGATGCTAGTATACGCATCACAATATCTTCCAAACCATTAGCGGTTGGAATGGTTGCAACCCTTAACTCTACTTTTCTTGGGCCAAATTGCTGGAAGTCAATCTTGCCATCTTGCGGTTTTCTACGTTCTGAAATATCAAGGCTCGACATGATTTTAATGCGTGAAATAATCGCATTACTAAAGTTTGCAGGAATTTCCAGGTACTGCTGTAAAGAGCCATCTTTACGGAAGCGGACAACCGTATTCTTTTTATCTGGATAGGTTTCAATATGAATGTCAGAAACCTTATCTTCAATGGCATCAATAATCATCTTATTGACTAACTGAACCAAGGTGTTATCAGACTCTAGGATAGGTTCATCTTCGACCTCTTTCCGCTTGGACTTATCTTCTTCAAACAGCTTGCTTGCTAAATCATCACCTGAAGAATAGTTCTCTAGATTAAATTCTAATGATCCATCAGCATTGAGCACCTCATGACCGTCGTCTTCAGCATCCCAGCCAGTCGATGTGTTTTTGTAGTATTCGCTAATTGAAGTATGGATGTCTTCACGAGAAGCCATTGCTGGCAATATATCTATTTGTGTGACAAAGCGTAGTTCATCAATGGCTTTGAAATTCATTGGGTCTTCTAAAGCAACAACTAATTTTCCATCATGTAGGCAAAGTGGAATCAGTGAATGTTTTTTAGCGATTGGTCGCTCAATTAAACGAATGGCATTCGGATCGAAGTTGAACTTGCCAAGGTCAACATAAGGGATGCCTAGTTTTTTCGCTAATGTACCTTTTAATGTGCGTTCATCTACAACGCCCATATCAATGAGAATCTCGCCCAAACGTAGATTACGATTTTCTTTTTGTGTCGCTAGTGCTTCATCTAACTGTGCTTCAGTGAGTAAGTTGAGTTCTTTTAAAGCTTCACCAAGCCTTAGTACAGGACGACCTTCTTGATGGTTGATTGCCTGGTGTAGTTGCTCTGCGGAAATGACTTGGTTCTCGTTCAAATAGTCACCAATCCGTTTTGAGCGCAACTCTTTTTGCTGGTCTAATGCCTGTTCAACCTCTTCAGAGGTTGCGAGGTTATCCTCTACGAGAATGTCGCCAATTTGCATGCCAATTTGATGGTCTTTGATGGCTTGGCGTGGAATAAAGTGTTTCTCAATTTGATTGTTTTTGACGATGGGGTAGATGAATATACCTGCTTCGTTGTTAACATGGCCCATGGTCTGACCAGAAATCGTACTATCGTCGATAAATGTAATTTTGTAGGGCTGCGTATCAGACGGCTGATAGATTTTCTCAGCGCGCGCTTCTAGGAAACTATTTTCTGACACAATGGATGTCGGTGATAGTAACTGCAAGCTTTTAATATCATCAAATGGGACGATTTGACTGGGTTTGTTCGCAAATGGTTGTAGTAAAGCGCGCTGTTCCACAGGAGAAAAGCGTGTCAACATGCCGGTGAGCGTTTCTTTGCCTAATAAATCAATAATGCAACTCTCAAGTATTGATTCATCTTTATCTTGTACCTTAAAGTATGGCGGGTATGGCCATTGAAAGGTGCTAATTTCAAGTTCTTTATCTGAAGCTATATGTCCCATTTCATCTCAACTTTAATAATGTAATGCCGCCCTCACAATGCTTGGAAAGCGCTATATTGATTTATCTAAGAGATATATCGGCATGAAACGCATAAAGTTTAGTGTTAGTTGAGGAACGTTATTTTTGGTAATGTTATGCTTAACCATATTCAATATTACTAAGTAAAAAGCGTGATGAAAAAGCATATTATTTTCGACCTAGATGGCACATTAATCGATTCAGCCCCCAGTATTTTAGAAGGGTTTAGATTCGCTTTTTCCACACTGGGGATAAAGCCCAAGCGACCAATTACTCCGGATGTTGTAGGGCCGCCTTTAATGCAAACGCTCAGTTCGCTATCGGGGCAAGATGATTCGGCCGTGTTACAACAGTTAGCGGAGAAATTCAAAGAACACTATGATACTGCCGCCTATAAGGAGGCGGCAGTCTACTCGGGGATTCATGCGCTGCTTGAGTCGCTTTCAGAAACTGAAGCTACGCTTTATATCGCCACCAATAAACGAGACTTCCCAACGCAAAAAATCATGAAGCACCTAGATTGGGCTCGCTTTTTCGAAGGCGTCTTTGCCCTAGATTCATATAATCCACCACTCGCCTCTAAGCCACTAATGGTTGCTGAAATAATAGCTGATTTTAAAATCAAAGCGGATGAAGCTATTTATATTGGTGATCGATATGAAGATGGTTTAGCGGCTGATTTTAACCAGATTGATTTTGCTATGGTGACCTGGGGCTATGCTGATCATGCAAAAACAGAGCTAAAGCCAAGCTGGAAAGTGTGCCAACAAGTCGAAGCACTGCAAGCGTTATTAGTTTCCTAAAATAGTATTTAAGTGTATGGTTTTAGTGAGGGGCTTGAAGGTCCAAATAAGAATCTTAATACCTGTCGACCTAATAAGAGATGAAATCATTTTTTACGCTAAAAAACCATAGTAATGTTCTAGCATTGCTCGTAACAATTGCGATGTTAACGTTGACCTTTTACTACCTTCAAACGAAGCGGCAAGAGCATCAGGTTCTACGCGAGCATGAATTTGGGGATGTCGTTGCCCATAATTACAAGACTATCAAACACCGGCTATCAGAAATGGCGGTTACCTTACGCGGCGTTAAAGGCTACTATGAGGGGTCGGAGGAAGTCACTCATGGTGAATATAAAGATTATTTCAGTGCGCTAGCGTTAGGGGATGAGCTCTCTGGGTTTAAAGCGATTGGGATTGCTCCCTTAGTCTCTAATGAGGCTTTGCCTGCATATCTGCACAGTCGTCATCACCATGGTCCCCTTCAACATAAGCACCGTATTTATCCAGAAGGTGAACGTGATGAGTACGCGCCGATTTCCTTTATTGAGCCCGAGGATGAAAAAAATATCAATGCGCTTGGTTTTGACTTGCTCACGAATGCAGAAGCTAAGAAAGCATTACTAAGAGCGAGAGATTCTGGTGAAATAGCACTGACAGGTAAGCTGTATTTAGTGCAAGATGTTGGAAAGATTCTCCCCGCAAGCGTCATGTATGTTCCTATTTATAAGGAACGTAAACCATTAACCACTGTGCAAGAGAGGCGTAACGCACACGTTGGCTGGGTGACTGGGCCATTTCGGATTGTCGACTTGATGAATGATCTGGCTGAAGAGCTAAGCAAGGATGTGAAAGTTGTCCTCTATGTAAAAACAGATGGAGGGACAGAGTCACTATTATATGGGGATTGGGAATCCGCACACCAGAATGAAGGAGGTCCTGGCCTTGAACTAGTGAAACATCTTATGTTTGGTGGGGTTGAATGGAAGATGCAAATGTACGCGCTTCCCTCATTTGATGAGCGTTTTGATAGCATGGAGTACCTACCCCTTATTCTCGGATTAATGTTGAGTTTCCTTATGGGAGGGTTGATTTGGCTATTAGGCCATAGCCGAGCTAATGCAGTTGAACTTGCGAATGAAATGACGCGTGAGCTTAAAGAGAGTGAGGCGACATTTCGATCAATGGCAGACACGGTTCCGCTAGTGATTTACGTATCTCACAAAGATAGCCGGGTGTCAGAATACGTTAATCCGACATTTGCAGGTCTATTCGGCTATACGATGAATGATGTACCGACGACCGATGCTTGGTGGGAAATTGCCTGTCCAGACGAGGCTTACCGAGCACAGGTAATGGAAGAGTGGCAGGCGAAAATCAATGAAGCGGCATTGACGCAGACTAAAACTGAGCCAATGGAAGTCGTGGTAACTTGTATCAAAGGTTATAGAAAGTATATTTCTTGGCGATTAATTGTACTAGGGAATAAGGTCTATGCCTTTGGCTATGATTTGACCGACATCAGGAAAGCCGAGAGCGAGCTGCAAATCGCGGCGACGGCCTTTGAATCGCAATCTGGTGTGATGGTGATAGATGCTTACCAAAATATTCTTAGAGTAAACAAAGCTTTTAAAGAGATTACGGGTTATACATTGCAAGATGTCAAAGGGAAGGGCGTTGATTTCTTTAACTCTGGGCAACAAGATGTAACTTTTTATAAAAAAATGTGGGAGACCATCGACGCTAAAGGCTTTTGGAATGGTGAGGTTTGGAATAGGCGGAAGGGTGGTGAAGTATATCCAGAAGCGTTAAACATTACATCCGTGACTAAAGATAGCCATATGCCGAGCTATTATGTGGCGACGTTTACTGATATCACCAGTGCAAAAGCTGCCGCAGAAGAGATACAAAATTTAGCTTTCTTTGACTCGCTGACACGTTTGCCTAACCGCCGTTATTTGTTAGATAAGCTAGACGATGCACTTACGTTAAGTAAACGGAACAATCAAATTGGCGCACTGCTTTTTTTAGACCTTGATCATTTCAAAACGCTTAACGATACCTTAGGGCACGATGCCGGAGATTTGCTACTACAGAAAGTAGCAGAGCGCTTGCTGTTATGTACTAGGAAGAGTGATACGATTGCGCGCTTAGGCGGCGATGAATTTGTGTTACTGCTTGAAGAGTTAATGGATAAAGAAGAGGATTATAAGCAGCAAGTAGAAGGCATTGCGCTGAAAATCCTAACAGCACTCACACAACCATATGATCTTGATGGGAACAGCTACTTTAGCAGTTCAAGTATCGGCATTACTTTATTTGGCGGTGAGAATAGTCAGGTTAAAGTTGAAGACTTGTTGCGACAAGCTGATATTGCGATGTATCAAGCGAAGGCCTCAGGTAGGAACACATTAAGATTCTTCGATCCACAAATGCAGGATGCGGTTAGTGCGCGTGCGGCCATGGAAATTGAATTGCGGACGGCCATTAGAGGAAAACAATTCCAACTACATTACCAAATACAAGTGGACGATAAAGGCGAGGTATTTGGCGTTGAAGCACTGATTCGTTGGTTGCATCCAGAAAAAGGCATGGTGTCGCCGATTCAGTTTATCTCACTTGCTGAAGACACCGGTTTGATTATTCCCATTGGGCAATGGGTGCTTGAAACGGCATGTAAACAGCTAGTCGTTTGGCAGCAAGAGGAGCAAACGCAGCATTTATGCATCTCACTCAATGTCAGCGCTAAACAATTCCACCAACAAGACTTTGTTTCTCACTTGAGTGCGATGATACAACGCTATGAAGTCAATCCAAACTTGCTTAAGCTAGAGTTGACGGAGAGTATGTTGCTAGAGGATATTGACCATACCATTACCATTATGAACGAACTCAAAGCGATTGGACTGCAGTTCGAGCTAGACGACTTTGGTACCGGTTACTCCTCGCTACAATATCTTAAACGGCTGCCATTATCACAGTTAAAGATTGACCAATCTTTTGTGAGGGATATTGTTATCGATAGTAGTGATAGAGCTATTGTGCTGACCATTATTACAATGGCACATACCCTAGGCTTAGAAGTGATTGCTGAGGGCGTGGAAACCGAAGAGCAGCGGCAATACCTACTGGAAAATGGATGTGCTAACTTCCAAGGGTATTTGTTCAGTAAACCGCTGCCGATTGATCAACTTGAAAAATTGTTGCTCTCAAGCAAAAAGGCGAAAGCTTAAGCGCTCATCTCTGCGCGTGTTTCACTAAACGCTTTAATCGCCATATCAAGATCTTCTTTTGTATGCTTGGCAG
>SPJO01000172.1 GCA_006844635.1 Methylophilaceae bacterium
GAGCCTCGGCTCTTCAGCTTTAATAACCCGATGGGCGCATGCCCCACCTGCGATGGCTTGGGCAATGTTACCTTTTTCGATCCTAAACGGGTGGTGGCTTTCCCAACCTTATCTCTGGCCAGTGGCGCGATTAAAGGGTGGGACAAGCGTAATCAGTTTTACTTCCAAATGCTGACGGGCTTAGCCGAGCATTATGGCTTTGATCTAGAAACAGCCTTTGAAGATTTACCCGTTGAAGCGAGAGATGTGTTGCTTAACGGCTCAGGCAAAGAGCAAATCACATTCAAATACATTAATGAACGTGGTGGCTTTTTCACTAAGACACATACCTTTGAAGGTATCTTAAACAACTTGCAACGTCGTTACCGTGAAAGCGACTCTTCAGCGGTCCGTGAAGAACTTTCTAAATACATCAATAGTGCTAGCTGCCCAGATTGCGGTGGCACACGTTTACGCCGAGAAGCGAGACATGTCAAAGTTGGTGATAAAAACATCCACCAAATCTGCGAGATGCCATTAAAAAAAGCTTACGCATTTTTTGACACCATAGCCTTACAAGGCGCGAAATTAGCCATTGCCGATAAGATTGTTAAAGAAATCAGTAATCGCCTTAAATTTCTGACTAATGTCGGTTTGGAATATTTATCGCTATCGCGTTCAGCAGAAACGCTCTCTGGCGGTGAAGCGCAACGTATCCGTTTAGCGAGTCAGATTGGCAGCGGCCTGACAGGTGTCATGTATGTCTTAGACGAGCCTTCCATTGGTTTACATCAACGCGACAATGACCGTCTATTAGAAACACTAAGACGCTTGCGTGATATCGGCAATACAGTGATTGTAGTTGAGCATGACCAAGATGCTATTTTGACTGCGGACTATGTGATTGATATAGGCCCTGGCGCTGGTGAGCACGGTGGTCAAATTGTTGCCGAAGGTTCTCCTAAAGAAGTATTAGCCAATAAAGAGTCTTTAACCGGTCAATATTTAAGCGGCAAAAAACAAATTCAGTATAAAAAAGCGCGCACCAAACCTGATGCAAGTCGCGTTATTAAACTACTTGATGCCACAGGCAATAATTTACAAACGGTTTCTGTTGATATCCCTGTCGGTTTGTTGACTTGCGTAACAGGTGTTTCGGGTAGTGGTAAGTCTACTCTTATCAACGACACACTCTATCGTGCTGCTGCACAACATATCTACCGCAGCAATGCCGAGCCTGCTCCGCACCATGATATTGAGGGGCTAACGCATTTTGATAAAGTAGTCGATGTCGACCAAAGTCCGATTGGCCGCACACCACGATCCAACCCTGCTACTTATACAGGCTTATTCACACCGATTCGTGATTTATTCGCTGCCGTGCCTGAAAGCAGGGCACGTGGCTATGGCCCTGGCCGCTACTCATTCAACGTTAAAGGTGGTCGCTGCGAAGCCTGCCAGGGTGATGGCGTCACACGCGTTGAAATGCACTTTTTACCAGATGTCTACGTCCCATGTGATGTCTGCAAAGGACAGCGCTACAATCGCGAAACTTTGGAGATTCATTTCAAAGGTAAAAATATCCGAGAAATTTTAGACCTAACGGTTGAACAAGCACATGAGTTCTTTAGCGCTCAACCCACCATCGCCAGGAAACTAAAAACCTTGCTCGATGTTGGCTTAGGTTATATTACCTTAGGCCAGAGTGCGACAACCTTATCTGGTGGTGAAGCCCAACGTGTAAAACTCGCTTTAGAGCTCAGCAAACGGGATACAGGACGTACCTTGTATATCTTAGATGAACCCACCACTGGTTTACATTTTGCTGATATACAACTATTGCTAGATGTGATTCACCGTTTACGCGATGCGGGCAATACCATTGTTATTATCGAACACAATTTAGACGTGATTAAAACAGCGGATTGGATTATTGATATGGGCCCAGAAGGCGGTGATGGTGGCGGTACCGTCATTGCGGAAGGTACGCCAGAGCAAGTGGCGAAAAATAAAAACAGCTACACAGGGAAATACCTGAAAGAAATGCTGAAATAGAAAACAGGCCATACGCTCTGAGTATGGCCTGTTTTTATACGATTATTTAAAGATAGCTTTTTGCTTCAGCAACATAAGCACGATAGTCCTCTATCCGCTCTGAAAATGCAGACACGTCAAACGGAAATGTTGCTGCGACCTCCTCATTCAAAGTTTCCGCAATAGCGTCTGCTTCTTTGCCTGCTTCCAAGTCAAAAGCTGTATGTGCCGCTGCATAAACAACAGGTGCTAATACACAGGCACCGTCATTAAATGGGTCCGTGTAATAACGAATGACGCGTGAAATCTCTTCAGGAAAGTTCCACTTCTTGGCAAGCTTCTCACCAATTTGGTTATGATTCAAACCTAAAATCGCATGCTCGACATTGTGACGTTCTAGGACACTTTTCCCTTGGCATGACGCTTCAATTTCTTCGCCTGCTTTTGGGAACACTATATGGATAGGTAACTGACCGACGGTATGCATTAAACCAGCGATATAAGCAGTGTCTGCATCTAACCCTTGTTCTTTAGCTAACTCTCTAGCCACACTTGCAGTAATCAAACTATGTTGCCAAAAACGCTTCAAATCAAGCCCAGGTACGCTGGTGAAAGCCGAAGTTACTCCCGAAGCAACAACAAGTGTTTTTAACTTCGCCAACCCAATCAATGCAATAGCATCTTCAATGGTGCTCACTTCTCGGCTGCAGCCAAAGTAAGCAGAGTTAGACATACGCAACACTCTTGCAGAAAGAACTTGGTCATGATTAATTTTATCTGACAGTTCTTTTACATCGACGTCATCTGAGTTTAATAGCTGCGTAACCTCTTGCACCACTTTAGGCAACATCGGCATTGTGTGGAGTTGTTCAAAGAAATTATCTATAACGTTCATCATCACCTCAACAAGTATCCAAAAGAATACAAACAGTCTACGCGGCGTGACTACATTTCAATGTGTTAAATAGATAGGGAAATCTTAAGCTTCTTTATTAATTAGGCACGCTAGCAACACGCTAATAGTAATAAGCATAGGCAAAAATACATAATGAGATGATGGCGATGACCAGCTTTGTTACCAAAGCGAGCACAAAACCAAGACCCGCTGCGAGTCCTACACGGGTGGCATCCCCAGAGTTGCGTCGAGAGATAAACTCCCCCACGGCTGCGCCGATGATTGGACCAACGATTAAACCAACTACGCCTCCTAAAATACCCAATAGTGCACCGATTAATGTGCCGATGAGCGCCAGCTTGCTCGCCTTTGCTTTTTTCGCGGTGAAGTAAGAAGCAAAGAAATCAATCGCCCAAGCCATTAATGCAAATATCCCGATAACCACCATGGTCGTTTCACTTACCAATGCAAAACCATCAATCCAAGCAGCTAACAAAAGGCCAGCAAATATAAAAACAATGCCCGGCAAAATCGGTAAGAACAACCCGACAAACCCAATCAAAACGAGCAACACCGCTACAATCCAATACCAATCCATCTTTACTCCTTCATCCTTTTATCGCCTACTATGGCGCTTTCACTAATCGTAGTCTCGCTCTAATCGTTGCCGTGCGTTTATTCAAGTAACGCGTGTTTCTGTGCTTGTCATAAAACCGCGGGTTAGGCACCATCACCGCCAACTTAGCCGCTTGAGTGGTCGACAGACTATGTACACTTTTATTGTAATAATGTCTTGCGGCGGCTTCAGCACCAAAGACGCCATTTCCCCATTCAATCACATTCAAATAAATCTCATAAATACGACGCTTACTCAGCATGTTTTCCAACATCAATGTGATAACCACCTCCTCTAGCTTTCTGAAAATAGTACGATCACTCGACAAGAACAAATTTTTAGCTAACTGTTGAGAGATTGTAGAACCGCCAGCAACAAATTTTCCTTTTTTTAGATTCTTCTCTATTGCGAGTTGAATGCCCTCCCAATCAAACCCTTGATGCTGTAAGAATTTAGCATCCTCACTAGCAATCACGGCACGCTTCAAATTGTTGGATATTTTGGCATATGGTACCCATCGGTGCTTTAACGTTGCTTCTGGGTTTTCAGCTTGCATCACCGCTAAACGCGCATCCATAAAAGCGGTAGAGCTTGGGTTGAATTTTATCCACCAAGCAACATGCAAAAACAACCAAAGGCAATATAACAAGCCCCATAACAACAACAGCACAAGCGCACGATTAACATACCCACCAAACTTAAGCGGCTTGGCTCTTGGTTTATTATTAAATAACCACCGTAGAATCAATTATGAAACTCTCATTTTATCAATCACTGCTTTAGCCTCTGGTCGGACACCGCGCCATAAAAGAAACGCTTCTGCTGCTTGCTCGACCAGCATACCCAGTCCATCTGCGACTTGCGCGCCATTGGCTTTGGCTTGAGCCATAAATGGTGTCTCTTGCCCGTACATCATGTCATAGGCCAAGCAACTATCTGCAAACACCAAATCAGAAATCGGCAAACTAGCCTTATTTAAACTCGCAGAAGTGGCATTGATGATCACATCAAATGCATTGTTTAACTGATCAAATGTTTCTGCCGCCAAATCGACTGATGGGTATTGTGCTTTGACTTTTTCCACCATGGCAACCGCTTTTTCAACGCTGCGATTAGCGACCGTTAATACTGCTGGGTTTTTATCGAGCACTGGATGCAATACACCTTGTGCAGCGCCACCTGCACCCAATAACAAAACGCGTTTGCCTTGCAATGATATCGCTAAGTTCTCTTCAATGTCCCGCACCATGCCTAATCCATCGGTATTATGTCCACTGATACTGGATTGCTTAAACATCAAGGTATTCACGGCACCTGCATGTTGTGCGAGTACGTTCAACTCTGTCGCCATCTCATAAGCATCAAACTTAAACGGCACGGTCACATTAACCCCTTGATAGCCATCCGCAATCAACTGTTTAACCGTATCAGCAAAGCCACCCAACGGTGCTTGAATCGCTTCATACGTCATCTCTTGATTGGTTTGCTTAGCAAACGCTGCATGAATAGCTGGTGATTTGCTGTGGGCTATCGGGTTACCGATAACAGCATATTTATCTGTCATGCTAGTCCTAACTCAATACACTTTCTTAATGATGCCAAGGTAAGCCGGCATGGCGCCAACCATTGATAAGCGTACGTTGTTTTTCTGCATTGGGCTCGCCTTCAAAACCCTCAAGCATATTATAGGCTTCAGCAAAACCCAACTGCTTTGCCACAGAAGCAGCATTGTGTGAACGGCCACCTGTGCGGCACATAAAGATGACAACAGCACCTTTTGCCACACCAGCTTCAAGCTGCTTCGGAAAATCTTCGTTAGCCACCATCCCAGGATAAAATGCCCACTCGATATTCGTGGCATTGGGAACACGACCGACTAATGCTAATTCAGCACTCGTCCGCACATCAATCAACACAGCCTGTGGCACATTTTTTAATACATCATAAGCTTCAAATGGTGTGAGTGCCCCGGCATAAGGCAAACTCTTTTCTTCTGCTCTTTTTTGTGCTCTTTTTAAGAGCTCTTTAACGTCTTCCATGATTCCCTCCTAAATTTTTAATATGCAATATCAAACAACACATTTCAAACTACCGCCAGTATAGCGTCATTTTTCTCATCAAAAACACAATCACCATAAAGCACTAATATAGTGCGTATTTCAAGCGATAGCACACAATTGGTGCGCATGGTGTTTTTTATTGTGCATTCGCCCGCATCATTCACCATTTTAGGGCTTTCTCTCATGGCATAATTCCTGCTACTATCTACCGTTGTATTATTTAGTAGCTAAAACAATAACTATTTAGTAGACCTTTTCAATTCACTCAATATTAGGAGATTGTAATGTCAGTAGCAAACGTTATGAAACTGATTAAAGAAAACGACATTAAATTTGTCGATTTCCGCTTTACAGACACACGTGGTAAAGAACAGCACACAAGTGTGCCTGTGTCAGCATTTGACGAATCAAAATTTACAGAAGGCCACGCATTTGATGGTTCTTCAATCGCTGGTTGGAAAGGTATTCAAGCATCTGATATGCAATTAATGCCAGATGCTTCAACGGCAAATATCGACCCATTCATGGACGAGCCAACACTTATTTTGACGTGTGATGTGGTTGATCCTACAGATGGTAAAGGCTATGACCGCGACCCTCGCTCTATCGCTCACCGTGCAGAAGCATATTTAAAATCAACTGGCCTAGGTGATACAGCTTACTTCGGTCCTGAGCCAGAATTCTTCTTATTTGACAACGTTCAATGGGACGTTGGCATGGGTGGAAACTTTGTTAAGATCAACTCAGAAGAGGCTGCTTGGCAGTCTGGCGATGAGTTTGAAGGCGGTAACATCGGCCATCGTCCAAAAGTAAAAGGCGGCTACTTCCCAGTACCTCCAACTGATTCGCTACATGATGTTCGTTCAGCGATTTGCATGACACTAGAGTCTATGGGCGTGCCTGTAGAAGTACATCACCACGAAGTGGGTACTGCAGGTCAATGTGAAATCGGTACTAAATTTGCAAGCTTGGTACAACGTGCTGACTGGACGCAAATCCTAAAATATGCGGTGTTAAATACATCACATGCTTATGGTAAAACAGCGACATTTATGCCTAAACCAGTCTTTAACGACAATGGTTCTGGTATGCATGTTCATCAATCTGTTTGGAAAGATGGTAAAAACTTATTCGCAGGTGACGGCTATGCTGGCTTAAGCGAATTCGCATTATTCTACATTGGCGGCATCATCAAACATGCTAAAGCATTGAATGCAATTACCAACCCAAGTACAAACTCTTACAAGCGTTTAGTACCAGGTTTTGAAGCGCCAGTGAAATTAGCTTACTCGGCTAAAAACCGCTCTGCTTCTATCCGCGTACCATTCGTACATGGTGATAAAGCACGTCGTATTGAGGCACGCTTCCCTGATCCAACAGCTAACCCATACTTAGCATTCTCAGCATTGCTCATGGCTGGCTTAGATGGTGTTCAAAACAAGATTCACCCTGGTGATCCAGCAACTAAAGACTTGTATGACCTTCCACCAGAAGAAGATGCAAAAATCCCAACAGTGGCCGCTTCATTAGAAGAGGCATTAGAAGCATTAGATAAAGATCGTGCTTTCTTAACTGCTGGCGGTGTATTCTCTGATGACTGGGTTGATTCATACATCGACTTCAAAATGGAAGACGTGACACGCATCCGCATGACACCACATCCTGCTGAGTTCGATATGTACTACAGTTGCTAAGGCATTATTAGCAAAACAGTCAAAAGGGCAGCTTCGCTGCCCTTTTTTAGTATCTACTCTAGTTGCATAAATAACAGTTAGACGGAACTTTTCATGGCATCGTCAACCAAATGATAAGGCACTTCGTTGCTAACACTAACAATCTCATCTAAACTATTGGTATGAATAAAAAAATTACTTTTATATTGACCTGTTTAACGGCACTACTTTTGCCGTTATCTAGCCATGCAGCCATTTACAAGCATGTTGATGCAAATGGTCGTGTGACCTATTCCAATGTCAAAATCAAAGGTGGTAAAAAAATTAATATTGAGCCCGCCGCCACCAGCTTTGGCACGCGTTCAAAAGCTGAGTCAAACAATGAGACTCGAAAAACAAAAGGAACACCAAAGAGCTTCCCTAAAGTCGATTCAAAAACACAAAAAAATAGAGACAACTCACGCAAACAAATCTTAATGTCTGAGCTTCAGTCAGAGAAGAAAGCATTGGCAGCGGCAAAAAAAGCGCACGCTGAAGGTGCAAAAAATCCAGAAACCTTTAGAACAGCTAGTGGTGGTATTGGTAGAAACGTTGCAAAATACCAAGAGAAAATGGAAAAGCTACAAGCTGATGTTGATTTACACCAACGCAATGTTGAATTGTTAGAAAAAGAAATCAGCAGTATTAACTAACTTTTCACCTTCTAAAAAAACTGGCTTGCCTTTTGCTTAAATACAAGTGTTTCATTAATTGATGCTAGTATTTATCACATGGTTCAAAAAGGTGCTACAAACTTTCCAGGTCTAGAAAACCTCGCAACTTCTGTTATTTTACTGAATGCAGCGCAACAAGTGGTGTACGCCAATCCTAGCGCTGAAGTACTGTTTGCTGTTAGCTCAACCAAAATAGCTAAATGCCACATCTCAGAAGTATTTTTGAATTGTGAAATTCTCGGTCAAGCTATCGAGAACGCTATTAATACCAATAGTCCCTTCCGTGAACATGAGTTTGCAATTAGTACAGTACGCAACCATACCGCCATGGTAACCTGCGCAGTCACGCCTGTTGATGTGCATGATGCTGCTCTACTACTAGAGTTTCAACAAATGGATCAACAACTACGGATTGCCAAAGAAGAACGGATGTTGATTCAGCAGCAAGCCAACTCTGAGTTATTACGCAATTTGGCGCATGAAATCCGCAACCCACTAGGTGGCCTTCGTGGTGCAGCGCAGCTACTAGAGCATGAGTTGCCACAACCGAATTTGCGTGAATATACACAAGTCATCATCAAAGAAGCTGACAGACTACAAAGCCTGATGGATAGGCTTTTAGTACCGCACCGAGTACCCAAGTACGAGCCAACCAACATACATGAAGTACTAGAACGTGTGAGAAGCCTATTATTAGCTGAGTCACCTAATAACATCCAAGTCAAAAGAGATTACGACACGAGCCTACCCGAGCTAATTGGTGATAGAGAGAAGTTAATACAAGCCGTCTTGAACATTGCTAGAAACGCTGTACAAGCCATGCAATCGCAAGCAAATGATAATGCAACTATCACGATGAGAACACGTTCTGAGGGACAAGTCACACTCAGTAGGAAACGTTACCGTGTTGCTATTAAATTAGAAATTATTGATAACGGCCCAGGGATTCCTGCCAACATTATGGACAAGATATTTTATCCACTTGTGACAGGTCATGATGGTGGTTCCGGTTTGGGCCTATCATTGGCACAAACCTTTATTACACAGCACCATGGCATGATTGACTGTAACAGCAAACCAGGCAACACCTGTTTTACAATCATTTTGCCCGTAGAAAGTAGCGTTATTAAAAACGCAATGATTGAACAATAACATTGAGGTAATAAACAACGTATGAAACCAATTTGGATATTAGACGATGACAAATCAATACGCTGGGTGTTTGAGAAAGCACTAGCGCGTGTCGAGCTTGCCTTCAAAACATTTTCTAATACGGCTGATGCCCTTAAAGCCCTTGATGAAGAACAGCCGCAAGTAATTGTCAGCGACATCCGCATGCCAGGCGGATCAGGACTAGACTTTTTAACTGAAGTCAAAGAGCGCTACCCAGACATACCTGTCATCATCATGACCGCTTATTCTGACCTAGAAAGTGCAGTTGCCGCATTCCAAAATGGTGCATTTGAATACCTAGCTAAGCCTTTTGATGTTGACCAAGCGGTCGAGGTCATTAAACGCGCTGTTGATGAAACATTACGCCAAGATGTTGCAAGCACAATCATTGAAGAAACACCTGAAATTATTGGGCAAGCACCAGCCATGCAAGAAGTCTTCCGGGCGATTGGCCGTTTGAGCCGCTCTCATGCCACAGTATTAATTAATGGTGAATCTGGTAGTGGTAAAGAGCTAGTCGCCAGTGCGTTACATAAGCACAGCCCCAGAGCTGACAGCCCGTTTATCGCAATCAACACTGCAGCTATCCCCAAAGACCTGCTGGAATCAGAACTATTCGGCCATGAACGTGGTGCCTTTACAGGCGCACAAGCGGCCCGCAGAGGGCGTTTTGAACAAGCTGATAATGGCACATTATTTTTAGATGAAATTGGCGATATGCCCGCTGATCTGCAAACACGTTTACTACGCGTGTTAAGTGATGGGCAGTTCTACCGCGTTGGTGGTCACCAGCCGATTAAAGTCAATGTTCGTGTCATTGCAGCAACCCACCAAGACTTAGAAGAACGTGTCAAACTCGGCCTATTCCGTGAGGATTTATTCCATAGACTCAATGTGATTCGCTTGCGGTTGCCAGCATTAAGAGAGCGGCGAGAAGATGTACCATTACTGGCTAAGCACTTTTTACATCAAAGCGCCTCTAATCTTGGCGTGGAGGCGAAAGTGCTTTCTGAGGATGCCTTAAAATACCTCACTGCGGTTAACTGGAGTGGTAACGTACGTCAACTTGAGAATGTCTGCCATTGGCTTACCGTGATGGCCCCAGGTCAGAATGTTGATGTTGCTGACTTGCCACCTGAACTAAAAGAAACTAGTGCTCAATCAACTTCTGACAGTGCTTGGCAAGACACGCTCGCACAAGAAGTCGCAGATTCACTCAACCGTGGCGAAACTAGCATTCTCGACGCGCTCACTAAGGAATTCGAACGAGTCATGATCAAGAAAGCATTAGAGCATACTGGGGGCCGCCGTATAGAGGCGGCTAACCAGTTAGGCATGGGCCGTAATACGTTAACGCGAAAGATTCAAGAGCTTGGGATAGACGAATAGACTAAATATCAACCTTCTCTGCGCGCTTCAATGGAAAGGAGTCATAAGTTTTCGCGTCTATTTGATTGACGAAAAAGACTTGTGCTAGCCGTGAATCTTTAAGGCTAGAACCAAAGAAACCATTTGCTGCATGATACTGATCGCCTTCATATAAAATCAGTGTGTTATAAACATTATTAAC
>SPJO01000181.1 GCA_006844635.1 Methylophilaceae bacterium
CTCACCAAATTCAAAGTAACGATACAAGGCATAAACAGTACCCACGTTAAAGACTTGAATGCCGACTTCAGTAGAGCGTTTGTCATGCGGCACTTCTTTGCCTAAAACAAGATGGACTAAGCGCCTAGCATCACCACTTGGGTAAAGGGTTGGCACTACTTTTAAAGTAATGTCAGTTCCTTCAATGGCATTTTGTAATGCTGCAATCGCTTCTGTTTTGTTATCTTCTATCCCAATAATCACACCAGTAGCGCCTAGCAAGCGTTTAGCAACTTGAATGCCGTTAATGACTTCCTCACTGCGCTCACGCATCAGCATGTCATCACAAGTAATGTAGGGCTCACACTCTGCGGCATTAATCACAAGAGTATGAATGGCAGACTTGCTGCTCGCGCGTAGTTTAATCTGCGTTGGGAATGTAGCGCCGCCTAGGCCAACAATACCCGATAGGCGAATGCTCCTAATAAGTGTGTCCAAGTCACCTTGGCGCCAGTCTTGCGGCTCCCGAGCAATCCATGTTTCTTTGCCATCTGGCTCAATCGTGATGCAGCGGTCAGGTAAGCCAGAAGGGTGGGGGATTATGGCATCTTCAATGGCGGTAATGGTGCCAGATGTTGGCGCATGAATCGCAGCCGAGACTGAACCTTCCGCTTCCGCGATGAGTTGACCTTTGAGCACGTGGTCACCGACACTCACGGTGACTTTTGGCATATTACCGATATGCTGTCGGAGCGGTAAGACGAGTTTGTCAGGTAGCGGCAATTGCCCAATAGGTAATTGGGTCGATTGTGCTTTATTCTCAGGTGGGTGAACACCACCATGAAAATTAAAGATGCCTTTTGATTTTTTTAAAAGGCCTGAAATGTTAATGATTGCATTCATTAAAGTTTCACTACCGGTTTAATCGGAATGGTTGGGTATTTCCATTTCCAATTTTCTGGTGTTTCCTCAATAGGCTCCATCGTAATACAGTCGACAGGGCAAGGTGGCAAGCATAGTTCGCAGCCCGTACATTCGCTAGCGACAATTGTATGCATATGTTTTGCTGCACCTAAAATTGCATCGACAGGGCAGGCTTGAATACATAAGGTACAACCAATGCATGTGTCTTCGTCAATAAAAGCAACAGCGGGTGGCTTGGTCTCGCCGTGCTCTTCATTTAGGGGCTTGTACTCTACGCCCATTAAATCAGCTAAAGCGTGCACCCCTTCATCGCCACCAGGAGGACACTGATTAATATCAGCTTCACCATTGGCAATCGCTGTTGCGTAGGGTTTGCAGCCTGGATAGCCGCACTGACCACATTGCGTTTGCGGTAGGATGGCATCAATGCGCGCAATCAGCGGGTCGCCCTCAACCTTGAATTTGAGCGCAGCGTAGCCAAGTACTGCACCCAGTACGATGGCTAATCCAAGCATGATGTATAAAGCGGTTAACATGATTTCAGTTGGTGTGTCTTTTCGTTGTTAATATTTATCAAGACCACTAAAGCCTAAAAACGCTAAGCTCATCAGCGCGGCTGTGACCATCGCGATGGCGGAGCCTTGAAATGGTGTTGGTACATCAGCAGCTTCTAACCGTTCGCGGAGTGAAGCAAACATAATTAATACCATCGAGAAACCTAATGCACCACCTAGGCCAAAGAAGGCAGCTTCAATAAAGTTAACACTGGTTTGCGCGTTTAATAGTGGCACGCCCAATACCGCGCAGTTACTGGTAATCAAAGGCAAAAAGATGCCTAACATTTGATACAGTACGGGGAAGCTTTTTTCCATGACCATTTGCGTTAATTGCACCACGCTTGCAATCACCACAATAAAGGACAGGGTGCGTAAATATTCGAGCTGAAATGGCTCTAATAGGTAATGGTTGATGGTCCAACTGGTCATAGAGCCAACCGTTAGCACAAATGCCGTGGCTGCAGCCATGCCAATTGAAGCTTCTAGCTTTTTAGAGACGCCCATGAATGGGCATAGCCCAAGAATTTTAACTAGCACAATGTTATTGACTAATACAGTGCCAATTAAAATCATGAAATAGTGTTTAGGATCCATAAACTTATTCAATCATCAATTGTGAGATTATAACGTGTTTCAGTTTGGCTTAGCATGAGAATCTATCAACCAAAGCGTGAGGTCTTGCGTTATATCAAGAGGCGCAGAATATACCCAATATATTATATATTCACAAAGAATATGTAATTATATTTACTGATGTTTTAGTTATATGGAAACTATTTTGGTTAGTTTATCGTCCCTTTTCATAACTTTAAGAGTAGTTTCAGTTAAAATGGGCGTTGTTAAAAATGAGTAGGCTAAGATATGTTGCAAGGTAGTATGGTGGCAATTGCCACGCCAATGTTTGATGACGGCAGTTTGGATTTGGATGCGCTTCGTAAGCTCATCGATTTTCATGTGGATGCAGGCTCTGATGGCATCGTGATTGTTGGGACATCAGGTGAGTCACCGACGGTGACATTTGATGAGCATTACCAACTCATCAAAACCGCTGTTGACCATGTGAATGGCCGCGTGCCTGTGGTCGCGGGCACTGGTGCAAACTCAACACGCGAAGCGATTGAGCTGACAGAGCAAGCGAAGAAATTTGGTGCGGATGCTTGCCTCTTGGTGACGCCGTACTACAACAAGCCAACGCAAACAGGTTTGTATGAACACTTTGCAGCAGTGGCGAAGGCCGTTGATATCCCACAAATTTTATATAATGTCCCAGGACGCACAGGTTGTGATTTATCTAACGACACAGCATTACGTCTTGCTGAGATTGATAATATCGTTGGCATCAAGGATGCGACAGGCAGTGTTGAACGCGGTACAGACTTAATCATCCGTGCGCCGGAAGGATTCGGTATTTATAGCGGTGATGATGCGACAGGTTTGGCCTTAATGCTATTAGGTGGCCATGGCGTGATTTCAGTGACTGCAAACGTGGTGCCGAAGTTAATGCATGAGATGTGTGTCGCGGCGCGCAGTGGACAAGTGGCAGAAGCATGTCGCATTAATGCTAAATTATTTGGTTTGCATCAACAGCTGTTTGTTGAGCCAAACCCAGTCCCAGTGAAATGGGTGCTAAGAGAAATGGGTTTAATACAGTCAGGTATACGTTTGCCATTAGTTGCTTGTTCTGAGCAGCATCATAATGGCTTGCGTGCAGCAATGAAAGCAGCAGGGGTTAATTAAGAATGATGAGTGTGATGAAGAGAAATTTTTGTGTAAAAGCGGTCGGTATTGTGCTGGCCTCGGTGGTGTTGAGTGCGTGTGGATTTAAAATCCCATTTATTGATACCTCGTCTGATTATCAAAAAGGGACAGGCAGCTCCAAACCATTGGAAGTGCCGCCTGATTTAACAGCTGTTAATTCTAGTGATGCTTATAATGTGCCAGGTAGCACAAGCTATTCTGCTTATAGTCAGTCGCAAGAAGATCAAGAGCCAGGTGTAGAGCAAGTATTGCGTACACCTGATGGCGTACGTATGGAAAAAGCGGGTTCGCAGCGCTGGTTAGTGGTGGATGCCCCAGCTGAAAAGGTATGGCCTGTTGTTCGCGAATTTTGGTTAGAGCAAGGTTTTGCCGTACGCGTAGAAGATGCTGATGTTGGCGTGATGGAAACTGAATGGGTTCGCACGGATGATATTGAGGTCAAGGAAGATAAGCGCAAATGGGGTGATCGCTTTGATAGCTGGATGGATAAGTTGTCAGGTCTTGCAGACAAGCGAAAATTCCGTACGCGTTTAGAGCGTGGCGAAGTCGAAAGCACTACAGAAGTCTATATGACGCACCGTGCTGTAAGGGGGGCGCCCGATGATGGTAAAAATAAAGTACAAACGCAATTAGGGGAGATTGATACAGGTTACCGTGCTGACGCAGAGACGAATGACAAATCAATTTTGATTGATCAATATGAACGCGATTTAGACGCGGAGCTTATGCGTCGGTTGATGGTTAAGTTAGGCGTTTCTCAAGCGCAAGCTAATCAAATTGCTAAAAACCCAGTTCGCGAGCAGCGGGCTGAAGTGGTGAAAGAGTCAGACCAAAGTGTCACGCTCACATTGAAAGATGGTTATGCACGCGGTTGGCGACGTGTTGGTTTGGCATTAGATCGCGTTGGTTTCGTGGTGGAAGATAAAGACCGCTCCAATGGTTTATTCTATGTGCGCTATGCAGATGTGGATATTGACGATACGCCACAAAAGAAAAAAGGCTTGTTGGATATTTTAGGTTTTGGTGATGAAGAAGAGATTGAAAACAAATCCGAGCCAAAAGATGAAACAACGGTGATTGATAAGCTTAAGTTTTGGAAGGGCAAAGATGAATTAAATGACCCTTCTAAGAAGTATAGAATTAAAGTTTCAGAAGCTGATGAGGGTACGAAAGTCAATATCGTTGATGAAGAGGGTAATCCAAACCCAACGACAACAGCCAATAAGATTATTTCTTTATTGTATGATCAGTTGAAGTAAGCCATTATGCGCTTTGCTTCTTTGGGGAGTGGTAGTGCGGGCAACTGTTTAGTGGTTGAGCAGGCTTCAACACGCTTGCTCTTGGATTGTGGCTTTAGCGTGAAAGAAACGATAGCGCGCTTGGCTAATTTATCGCTAGCACCTGAACAGCTTTCTGGCATTCTGGTGACACATGAGCATGATGACCATGCAAAAGGCGCGTTTAAACTGGCAGAGCGGTTTGATATTCCGGTTTGGTTGTCGCATGGTACACGTGTGATGACGACGCGTTATTTACCAAAAGTTTCTATCCCGAAAATCCATACCATTGATAGCCATACGCCGTTTGCTATTCAAGATATCCAAGTAACGCCATACCCAGTGCCTCATGACGCGCGTGAACCAACGCAGTTCACGTTTACAGATGGGAAAAGTAAGCTTGGCGTATTGACCGATGTTGGTGGTTCGACACCGCATATTGAACAAACCTTAAGCGAGTGTGACGCCCTAGTGCTTGAGTGTAACCATGACTTATCTATGCTTGAGCAAGGGCCTTATAGTTATGCGTTGAAGCAGCGCGTCGGCGGGCATTTAGGCCATCTTGATAATGATAGTGCAGCTAGATTGCTGGGGCGCTTGGATAATCGCAAACTTAAACATTTGGTAGCGGCCCACTTGAGCGCGAAAAACAATACACAAGACCTGGCGAAGCGAGCGCTCAGTCAGGTGTTGAACTGTGCTGATGACTGGGTAGGTGTTGCAACACAAACAAGTGGATTTGCTTGGCGAGATTGTTAATGCATTATAAAAAAGCCGGCTAGTCGGCTTTTTTATTACTCGGTAGATGCAGCATCAATGGCAGTTTGTGCGTCTTGAATAGCGGCTTCGGCTTCATCTAAGGCTGTATTTGCATCATCAGATATGGCTTCTGTGACTTCCTCAGCAGCTGTAATGGGAGTGCTGATTTCGGTTTCGACCTCTTCTGTCATTCCTTCAGCTGCAGACTTAATGTCTTTTGTCATTTCTTCTTGGGCGGCTTCCATTGATTCTGGGGTTGATGGATCATCCAGAGATGACTGCTCACTACAAGCAGCAACAAACATTGCGCAAAAAGCAAAAAGCAAGGTGTAACGTTTCATTGTTATAGTCCTTTGTGTATTTATTAGGTTTATCTATGCTTAGTGCTTTGCTTTTTTTCGAGGCGACATTGTTTTTGTTAGAACTAGCTGGTTAGGATTCTAGCAGAGGAAATGCTAATTTGTATGTCAGTATTGGTAATTTTTTGTATTTTTTTGTAAATTTAATCTACTTTAATCATTAAGTTAGCATTGCTACTTGAAGCTGATTGTTTATAACCAAGAATTTTACGACTAACATCATCGTGTTGCTGCATGGTATTACCTAAATCAACCCACTCACCAAGTGAAACGCGGACAACGGTGGAAAGTGTTTCAAAGTCGATAAATCCATGACTGTTTAGCCTAGCAATACGTGGGGTGATTTCCAGCTCGACTTGATTACCAATGGTACGAGGACGAACAGCAAAGCCAGTCGTGACTTCATGCCAGTCTGTGGTTCGATCAATATGGATATAGCGCTGGGTAATCGTCACCCACTCCTGTGTAAAAGGCACAATTTGTCCAACACGAATAAAGGCTTGTTGCCCATCTAATACATTTAAAAATTGGCTACTATTGTGTTGTGTGCTTGTCGTACGGTTTTCAATGCCAATATCAGCTGTATTGGGTTTAGCGCGTCGGCTGTTGCCGACAGTCACTTTTCCAACTTTTACTTTACCTTGTGCTTCTACTCGTTCTTGATGGTGTTGGCCTTGATTGCTGGTATTAACGGTGATTTTACGGTTTACTTTGGCCACATCTAAGGTTTCAACAATGGCCTCAATATTACGCATCCGTTCAGGACTGGCCCTTAAAATTAACTGATTATTAGTGCCTGTGGCAGTGCCATCTGGGCCGACCATCGGTGTAATGGTTGGCAATAAGTCGCTCGCAAAGCTGTGTTGCAATGTAATAATTTTGAATTCTGTGGCTGCTTGCAAGCATACGCTCGTGGTCAATAGCCACACGATCAATAATTTCTGCATTTACAATCCTAATTTGCTTACTGTGATTTGATGGGTGGTTTCTTGTAATAACTCATCAAACCGATTGGCTAAGCTCGATGTCGTTTCTTCATCATCTAACATAAATTTAAAGCGTGCTTGGTCGATATGAAAGCGGCGAATATAGTGTTTGTTATCCGCCAATATAAAGCAATCTTTGGCTACTTTGGCGCGACTATTGGTTTCGTATACCGTCATTTTGTGACCGTAAACACTGAGCAAATCAAATAAACGCGGGCATTGCGTTGTGAAGAAGTCTGCCGTTTGCAAAATCACAATGAGCTCAGTCGTTGGTGCTTTATTTAAGAATGATTTAATCGCGTCATAACGTTTGATGCTGGCATAATCACCCGTCGAAAAATCTTGATCAAAAATGAGTAGCTTTTCTTCTGCGGATGCAATCACTAAATCTAAAGCCGAGATGTATTCATGCTCACCTAGTATCACACGATCTGGTGTTAATACACTATCGTTCATTTCCCCCATCCCTCATTGATTAAAAGGTCAAATATCCTGCGCTATAGGCTGCATATAACGTTTCTGCTAACGCTACTTGTTGCGGCGCATCTAATGCGGCTGCGTTTAAAGCGCGCTCGTCAGCCAAAGTTTGTATATAAGGAGTGAGAGATGTATTCACCACTAAATGTTCCCCATTCAGATAAAACTGCTGTTGATGTGAAAGCATTTGTGACTGCAAATCGAGCATTAAGGTGTGCTGCGACAGATGTTCAGCAAGCTCAGCGATCGTCGTTTCTTGAGGCTCAAAAATAACATTCGATTTTGGCTCCGTGAGATAGCACCCTAAAAAATCACTGATCTTGCTTTGGTCCCAAGCAATCGCTGCAAGCATATGGCTGACTTTCTCTACCATGGCATTGCTTATCTCTGCGGGGTGCTTTGCGCAGTTTAAATCTGCATCGGCATACATGCCGTTTACAGTTAACTGATCTTGCAGATAGTCTAAAAATGCGCTGCTGAGCTCTTGCGCCTTAGGTGCTCTAAAGCCAATCGAGTAGGTCATGCAATCTTGCGATTCAGAAATGCCGTGATGCGCCATGCTCGGCGGTAAATAAAGCATATCACCAGCTTTCAGTACCCATTCCTCCTCCGCTTCAAACTGCTGCAATACTTTAATCGGTTCGCCTTCAATAAAGCTTGTATCTGACTGCTTGCTGATTTTCCATCGTCGCGTGCCACTACCTTGCAAAAGGAACACATCATACGAGTCTAAGTGTGCACCAACAGAGCCGCCAATCGGTGCATAACTCACCATTAAATCATCTAACCGTGCGTGTGGAATAAAGTTAAATTGGCTCAGCAAGGCCGCGGCTTCTGGCAAGTGGTGGTTAACGCTTTGCACTAACAAGGTCCAGTTCCGCTCTGGTAAAGCCGTGAAATCATCATCAACAAAAGGCCCGTTTTCTACATGCCAATGGTCTTGCTGTTGTTGGATGATTCTAGCCTCCACCATCTCTTCACAAGCAAGGCCAGCTAGCTCTTCTGGGGTAAGCAAGCCAGCAAAGCCTGGTATGGCCTGTCGAATTAATAGTGGTTTCTTCTGCCAATATTCGGCTAAGAATGTCTCTGGCGTTAAGCCATTGAGTAATGTGAGCGTCGCGTTCATTTACGTATTCTAATCGGGATTGATTCCCAAGGAAAACAATTGCGTCAGTATACTGATGGATATATAGTGACCAATACAAAAATATTAAAAATAATGATAAAAACGAAAAAGTAGTCTAAAGCATAATTGATTGTTCGCTGAATTTTGTTAGGAGAAGTTTGGAATGAATAAGCCAGCAGATGTAGACGTAAAAACCTTTCATGGCGGTTGCCCGCATGATTGCCCTGATACCTGTAGCATGGAGTACCACGTGCAAGACGGTAAGCTACTAAAAGTCACTGGGAACACAGAGCACCCCATGACGCGCGGCGGCTTATGCGTCAAACTGAAAGACTACGAAAAGCGCCACTACCATCCTGACCGCTTACTCTATCCAATGAAGCGTGTTGGCCCTAAAGGCGCCAAACAGTTTGAGCGTATTTCTTGGGATGAAGCGCTGACAACCATCACAGACAAGTGGAAAACTATTATTCAAGAAGATGGCTCACAAGCCATTATGCCCAATAGCTATTTAGGCAACCAAGGCTTGGTGCATGGCTTAAACGGCGGCGATGCTTTCTTTGCACGCATGGGTGCAACCGTTACGGAACGTACCTTCTGTGGTGAAGGTTCTTGTACTGCATGGTTATTAACGGTTGGCCCAACGGCTGGCTTAGAACCTGAAAGCTTTAAGCATTCTAAATATATTGTGGTGTGGGCATGTAACTCTGTGAGTACTAACTTACATCATTGGCACATTATCCACGAGGCACAAAAAACAGGCGCTAAAGTCGTAGTGGTCGATTCTTACGCCTCAAAAACAGCCAAAGCAGCTGACTGGCATATTGCCCCAAAACCGGGTACAGATGGCGCACTAGCCATGGCCATGATGCATGTGATTATTGATGAAGGGCTGCAAGATCAAGATTACATTGATCACTATACAGAAGGTTATGAAGAACTAGCTGCACGTGCAAAAGAACGCACGCCAGAGTGGGCTGAAGAAATTACAGGTATTCCAGCAGATGATATTAGAACATTTGCACGTGAATATGCCACGACACAACCAGCGGCGATTCGTCTGGGTGTCGCGTTAGAAAGAAACTATGGCGGTAGCCAAGCAATTCGTGCCGTCACTTGCTTGCCAGCACTGACAGGTGCATGGCGTCATGTCGGTGGCGGCGCATTGCAATTCCCAGTCTGGGAGCATCCATATAAATATGACGTGATGTGCCGTCCAGACCTAATTCCAGAAGGCACGCAAGTGATTAACAACTTGCAGTTTGGCCGCGCACTATTAGGTGAGCTCGATCTGAAAACACCGATTAAGTCAGTGATGGTTTGGAATACCAATCCACTGACGCAAGCACCAGAAACAGATAAAATTGCCAGAGGCCTGGAACGTGAAGATTTATTCACTGTTGTTGCCGACCACTTTATCTCAGACACAGCAGCTTATGCGGATATTGTCTTGCCAGCTGCTATGGGTGCTGAGATGGAAGATATGGTGCTGTCATGGGGCCATCTATACCTAACATACAATGAAAAATGTATTGATGCACCGGGTGAAGCGATTTCTAATCGAGAGATATTTAGACGTTTAGCTGCACGCATGGGCTTTGACGATGAGAACTTACAATGGAGTGATCGCGAGTGCCTAGAAAACTTTGTTGACTGGGACGCAACGACTTGTGACGGTATCGATTTAGACTATATGCGACAACACGGATATGCACGCCTAAAAGACTTTGGTGACATGGACACACGTGCTCGTCATGCGGAAGGCAACTTCCCAACTCCAACGGGAAAATGCCACTTGATAGTAGAAGGCGCTAAGAACTTTGTGGCGGGTCCATTCCGTCAAATGTACGAAGGCTTCCAACCAGGTGAAGATATTGACCCATTGCCAGATTATGTGGAGTCGCGTGAATCACCTGCGACTAATCCAGAGTTAGCGGCTAAATACCCACTTAGCATTATTTCACCCAAGAGCCATGCGTTCTTGAACTCTTGCTATGCCAATATGGATGG
>SPJO01000180.1 GCA_006844635.1 Methylophilaceae bacterium
AATTATGGCCATACCAATTAACAACGCCAACGATATTGAAAAAATGCGCATCGCAGGCAAGCTTGCCTCTGAAGTGCTTGATTACATTACACCTTTTGTCAAACAAGGTGTTACGACAGAAGAACTTGATCGCCTATGCCACGCGTACATCGTGAATGTGCAAGAAGCGATTCCAGCGCCCTTAAATTATGCGCCAGATGGTCACACACCCTACCCCAAATCCATCTGCACATCTGTAAATCACCAGATTTGTCATGGCGTACCAGGCGAAAAAAAGCTAAAAAATGGCGACATCATCAACATTGATATCACCGTGATTAAAGACGGATATCATGGCGACACCTCGCGCATGTTTCATGTTGGTGAAACGTCTATTCAAGCAAAACGCTTATCAGAACTAACTTATCAAGCAATGTGGCATGGCATCCAACAAGTGAAACCAGGTGCAACACTAGGTGATATTGGTCATGCAATCCAAAACTTTACTGAGAAAAATGGCTTTAGTGTTGTGAGAGAGTTTTGTGGTCATGGTATTGGCAAAAAGTTTCACGACGAGCCACAAGTATTACATTACGGCAGACCGAACTCAGGCGTCACTTTAAAGGAAGGGATGATTTTCACGATCGAGCCAATGATTAATGCTGGCAAGCGCGACATTAAGCATATGCCAGACGGCTGGACTGTTGTCACTAAAGACAGAAGCCTGTCTGCACAATGGGAACATACCATTCTAGTCACGAACACTGGCTTTGAAGTCTTAACTGTTTCAGCAGGCACGCCAGCAGCTCCCACATTACAATAAACGCCTTAACAGCATACTTTAGGTCATCACCACATCATGTCGATAGAAACAATTAAAGCTTGGCGCACAGCGTTAAAAACAGCACAAAGTCAGCTAGAGCAAGCATTCTTTGAAAATCTTAACCCAGCAAAGCTATTAAAAGAACACACGAAACTCATCGATCAACTACTGGTGGATGTTTGGCAAGAAAGCGGTTTAACACAAGAAGTATGCTTAATTGCGGTTGGTGGCTATGGTCGCGAAGAACTTTTTCCACACTCTGACATCGACTTATTAATCTTAGTGCCTGACCATGTCTCGGAAGAGCAAAACAAGCAAATAGAAACTTTAATTGGTGTATTTTGGGATTTAGGCCTAAATATTGGCCATAGCGTCCGAAGCTTGCAAGAGTGCATTGATGAAGCGAGTGACGATGCAACTATCCAGACCAATTTATTAGAAGCGCGCTACTTATGCGGAAGCGAAACGACCTATAGCGATTTTTCAATAAAAATTAGTCAGCAGCTTGATCCCGCTAGCTTTTTAGAAGCTAAAATTGCTGAACAAAAAAGCCGCCATAAGAAATCAAATAGCACAGGCTACAATCTAGAGCCCAATATTAAAGAAAGTCCAGGTGGGCTGCGCGACTTACACGCCATATTATGGCTGGCACAAAGCCAAGGGCTTGGTAACACATGGGCCGCTTTAGCTAAAAACGGCGTTATCAATAAAACCGAGCTGAGTGCCATCAAGAAGCACGAGCGTAACCTCAACACTTTGCGCATTCGCTTGCACTACCTAGCAAAACGCAGTGAAGATAGACTGCTGTTTGACTTTCAAAATGAGCTCGCTGCTAACCTTGGCTTAAAAAACACAAGTAGCAAACGGGCAAGTGAACAACTCATGCAAAGTTATTATCGCAGCGTCCGTTACATCATGGTCATGAATGAAATACTAACCAAGGCCTTTGCGAATGCGAATATGGCCAACGAGCCTAAAACAGTTGTTAATGATGATTTTGTTGCACAAAATGGTTTTCTAGAAGCCATCTCTGCGGATTTATTTGAACAAAGACCAAGTGCTATTTTTGAGTCATTTTTATTATTACAAACAAAAACAGGGCTAACAGGCTTTGGACCGAACTTAATCAGACAGATACTAGACGCGAACAAGCTAATTACTAAAACGTTTAGAGAGTCATCCGAGAATCAGCAACTATTTCTAACAATACTGAAACAAAAGGTTGGTGTACACCATAGCATTCAACGCATGAGCCGTTATGGTGTTTTGGGTCAATATATACCAGCATTTGGTAAAATAACCGGACAAATGCAACATGATTTATTCCATGTCTACACCGTTGATGCGCACACCATTAATGTGCTTGCCAACTTAAGGCGCTTTAGCAAACCTGAGCTTGAACATGAATTTCCTTTATGTAGTGAATTATTTGCGAAGTTTGAGAAACCATACCTACTCTACCTCACTGCGATCTTCCATGATATTGCTAAAGGCCGCGGCGGCGACCATTCAGAGCTTGGTAAAGTAGATGCAAAACGCTTCTGCCAAGCGCATCAGTTACCTCCTGAAGATACGGCACTGGTCGTGTGGCTAGTTGAAATGCACTTGCAATTGTCCAAAGTAGCGCAAAAATCAGACCTATCAGACCCAGCTGTCATCGCAGAGTTCGCCAAGCTAATGGAAACGGAATCACGCCTCACAGCGCTGTATTTGTTTACAGTATCTGATGTGCGTGGCACCAGTCCTACTGTTTGGAACGCTTGGAAAGCCCAATTGCTAGAAAGCTTATTCCTGGAAACTAGAAAAGTGCTGAACGACAAAACGTTCACAGTTGCTAGCGCGCTTGAGGATCGTCAAGCAGAGGCTGCGAAGCAACTCAAGAAATATGACTTGGAAGCAGAAGCATATCAACAGTTTTGGGATGTTGTAGGCGAGGAATATTTCTCTCGCTATAACAGCCATGAAATTGCTTGGCAAACAAGACTACTGATTCCGCATGTAAATACAGAAAGTCCTATTGTGCGCTCACACTTAAATCGAGAAGGCAAAGGGATCGAAGTCATGGTTTACGCACCTAATCAACAAGATCTATTTGCTAGAATCTGCAACTTCTTTGACCGGATTGGTTACTGTATTGGTGAAGCCAGGGTTTACACGACCAGTCATGATTATGCGCTAAACACATTCCTCATCCTAGAAGATGCAATAGCAACGGAAGTCAGCTATTCAGGCTTGATTAAACACATTGAAGAAAACCTGCAAGAGAAAATAATAACCACAAGCCCTGCTGAAGGCCCAATCAAAGGCCGAATTGATCGCCAGGTCAAACACATGCCGATTAAAACGACCGTGACCTTTGAAACGGAGCTGGAAAGCAATTACCAAATGCTAGATATTGTCACAGGTGACCGCCCAGGCCTATTAGCCAGCGTTGCATTTATCTTCCTTGAACATCAAGTAGAGATACATAATGCAAAAATCAATACACTCGGCAACCGCGCTGAAGACACATTCTTAATTTCTAATAAACAGGACGAGCCACTGAGTGCAGATCAAATGCGCGACTTAAAAACAGCGTTAGAGACGCGTCTCAATGCCGAAGTGGCTAATGCTAACTAAACTGGTAATGTTTGTGCAGTGCTTTTTTTACATCCCAAACACAAGATAAACCTTTGGGGAAAGTCACTAAATCACCTGTGCCAAAACTCACTGGTTGACCGCCATCAGGCGTAACAGTCACTTCGCCCTCGAGAATATAAGCCACTTCTTGACTGTCATAATGCCACGGGAATGTTGACACTTCTTTTGACCATGTAGGCCAACCCTTTACGCCAAGCGCGAGCAGCGTTTCTTCGCTCGGCTTTTCCACTTTAACTGTCATCACCAAGCCCTCTTTAACATGATTTTTAGGCAGTTGCCTTTTTTAAAAATGTGTCGTAATCCGTATTAATAACGTAGTCAGATGCACCTTTATCCGATATTACTTTACTAGGATTGCCAACAACTACCGCATTGTCTGGGATATCTTTAGTTACAACCGCATTACCGCCAATCACAACATTATTGCCTATTGTAATTTTACCAATCAACAATGCCCCCGGGCCAACATACACGCCATCCTTAAGAGTAGGCGCCCCTTGCTTTTCCCCTCGCCGAGTAAAGCCGAGCGTTACGCCGTGACAAAGCACAACATTTCTTCCTATTATGCTGTGTTGACTAAAGGTCGTACCGAATACATGCCGAAACTCAAAACCAGGCCCGACGGTAGCTCTATAATTAATATCAGTAACTAACGTCCACTTATAATAACTGTAAACAAGCTTTGGTAGGAAAAGCAACAAGCTATTACCTTGGAAATGATTCGCCACGCGAAACCAAAAGGTGAATTTGAAACCTTTATTTGTAAGTAAATTTCTTAACAAGGCAAGGTTTGAGATCTCACCATTATAGCGATATAGATCGCTTTTTATTAAGTAAATTAAATGCTGAATACTACCGTTTGATTTTTGCATAAACATGCTCTAACTGAGGGATAACCGTCTGGTCGGAAAATGATTCTTTCACGCGCTTTTTGCCAGCTTTAGCTATCGCATTTCGATATCTATCATCTAAACCGAGTTTAATTAACGCTGATGATAAGGCCGACTGGTCACCTGGTTCAATTAAAATACCATTTTCACCATTTTGTATAAGCTCAGGGATGCCACCAACTGTGGTCGTAACAACAGGCACTTCATATGACATGGCTTCTAATACACTCATGGGCAACCCTTCATTGTATGAAGGTAACACAAAGACATGTGCAAGTTCGAGAAACGATTGCTTTTCCACTTCATCAACCCAGCCTAAAAACTCAACTGCATGGCTAATACCTAGGCTGGCTGCCAACTGTTTTGACTTCTCGATTTCTCCATTACCACCAATTAAGAGTTTTGCTGTTGGGCTTTTTTTCAGCACTTCGGGCCAGGCTTTCAATAAATCAAACACGCCTTTTCGCTCACCTAAAATACCCAAAAACAAAACATTAAAATCATCCTCACTTTTCTTTTTGCTTGCTCCTGTCGGCATCGTCACGTAATTATTAATGACGATGACATTGGCCTTCTCAGCAGCACCTAATATAAACGTTTTCCATGACTCTGATAAAACAAGCACAACATCTGTATTCTCTAGCGCCCACTTAACCAACCTTTTACCACTATTAGGCAGCGCTTGATAAAAGGTCTTCATTTCAGACCCGTGCAAGTGCAATATAGATGGCACACCCAACAACCTGGCAGTGGTGATGAAAAGGTTTTTACGCCAAAAGCTGCCACGCATGGCTGCATGTACATGCATAAAAGAAACCTTGCCGCGTAAGATTAAATAAATCATCTGGAAATAAGCACTGGCTGCTGTTATTAACTTAATAAGCCAGCCGCCCTCACAGTGCGTCCACAACCACCTAAACTGCCACCGATCAAATAAGCCATCACGTTGATAAGCTTCTACTACTGATCGCATCCCACCCCGTGCTTGTGTGCAAACCATTACAGGCGATTTAACTATCGTTTTATTCATTCCATTAATTCTTCATTTTATTGTCATGTTCTTTTCAGCACTTTTGCACTTCTTTTCCTATACTTCACATACCTTAATATTGGCGATACAAACCAATACACCACTTTCATCCACCATGACTGTTCCACAATAGGCTGAGCACTTTCAGTATAGTGCTTCTTCAGTATCTTATGATGCCGAAAGGCCAGTCCTTTCGCTTCATAAATGCTATATTCAAAACCAATATCTTCATTAGAATTTAATTGGCGGCTTGACCACTTCTGTTTCACGGCATGAATTGCTAATGTGTATGCAATAGGACCTGTAACACTTAACACTCCCCAACCACCGACATGATGCAGTATAGGGTTGTAGCATACGATATTGTTGCTTACATTTTCTATGACAGCTTTTAAATATGGGTGCCCTTTAGCCGATATGATAAACCACTGTTGAAACTCGCCTTTGCTGCTTACTTTGGTCACAGGCTTATGAAGCCCCATTCCCTCATGAATCTCTCCAACTGCGTTTTTCCAATGGGATAACACATACAAATCATCATCATTAATTACCTCGTCGAGGGGTTGTTTTATTGTACTTTTCAAGTCCAAATAAACACCACCCTCGTTATATAACAACAGATACCTAAAAAAATCAGCTTTAGCAGCACCATAAGCTGGTGAAATGCGTTCATATAAATTAATTAATGCTGGGTAGTGGCTATTTATATACGTTTTAACTGCCGCTTCATCATAAAGCCGGTATTCCCAAGTAGGATTTAATGCTTTTAGCTTACTGATGTTGTCATTAATCTCTTGTGGGAAACCAGCGTAATTAATTGCAATTTGATGAATCACTTTTGGTACCTTTTTACCGAAAGCTCGCTCTTCTACAAACCCATAATCTGCTGGTTTATTCAATGTGTCCCGTAAGTTTTTTATCGTGTTTATTATCTCCATCGCTTAATCTACAATCAACCCTGAAGCACCAAAAGCAGCGTTAGCTACTTCATCAAAATCAGTCCCCCTAACAACTGGCCCCAACCATAAAACATTAGTTTGCTTGGGAGAGGTTGATCTGTAATAGCCCACACGCCAATAATGTACGATATTATCTATAGAACAGGAAGGACAACTCACCAAATCCGTCGGAATATGTTTTGTCGTTTGCAGGGTCGGGATCTTAGATAACTGCAGCATAGTTTTAAAGTTTTTTTCATTATGATTTCGACGATATACTTTCACATGACCGCTATTATCTTCTGTCCATAAAACATCTAAAATAAACTGCACCCACTGCCCTCTATTCAACCGCCCATTTTCAAACGAAAAGGATTGGTTATCTTTCTTACGAAACTCTTTTTTCCCTGCACGGCTATTCGAAACAAATTGCATCAACTCCCCTGCATTCATTTCCAGTGCAAACTTACTTCCCGCAGTAAACATTAACGCTGGTGGTGAGTTAAATGCATTAGGGCTATGTAATTGCATAAATGAACCCCACTTTACATGCCATTTGTCAGCACCCTCTGCTTTCGGTGGCAGCCAATCCTTGCTAACTTTTACAGATATTGCATAGAACTCGCGACCACTTTGCTTGGTAACTGGTAACTTTTGATAATCATCTCCCAGCATTTTATACATTTCAGCACGCTCACCACTATGTGCCCTTCTATGATCTCCAGAGCGCACTTCAAACCTAGCAACCACCCCTTGATGAGGGCTAGTTAAATCTTTTTCCAGCTGGATACGCTCTGGTGCATGGCTTGTATTAAATATCCATAGATGTGGCGCTGGTTTCCCTGGCCAGAAAGCCGTAAAATCAGTCCAGCCATCGACTTTCGTTGGTTTGCCTAACGGTTTACCATTCTTCCATCCAGTTTCATCATAAAAGGGACCGATGTAATTTGCCCAGTCACCATGAAATAAAATTTCCGCATGCGCTTTTGTAAACGTCAGTAGGCAAACCAAACAGGCAAAAGTCGCTTTGATGAGTTGCATTTTAAAGTCCATTAGCTATTTTTCACTTTTAGATAAACCGCTTTAATCAATGATCGCATCCAATCTCGACACTTCCGGTATCCGCCTAAAATGTAATTGTCGAAATGTATTTGATAGGCAAGCTCATCAACGCCTTCGCTAACTAATCGCAAGTAATGAAAATACTGATTATATTGGTTAAGCATTACTCTAAATCCTCGCACTCGGTTTGACACGTTGCCACCATGCACAAGTTGCAACCACATGGGCCTGTCACTCACATGGATAACTTCTGCAAACTGATGTAAGTCAGTATGACTAATTGCCAGAATGCTAGAAAAATTCGCATCAAAGCTCTCAAATAAGGAAGTAAATGGATTGCTTTTATCTTGATATTCATACAAAGCATGTTTACTGTTTCTAGATAGCAGAATCAATCCATTATCAAAATTAATCACACTTTTATCTTTCAGCTTACTGGCGATAGCTTGTGTTTCTTCAACATAACTAACGGATAAAACATCATCACTATCTAGTCTTGAAGTCAGTAACATCGTTTCACCTCCATACTGTTTAAAGAGTATTGGGCGTATTTTTGTCAAATCAAACACGTCGACGTAAACCGGGTTAAAAGAATAGACTTTTGTAAGCGCCTCAATTTTAGATTTATATTCTATTGGCGTATTTGAATCAAAAAAAACCACCCAAGAGAATGCTTGATTCGTTTGCATTGCCACACTTGGCAAACATACCTCTTCAAATAGTTCAAACCGCGTATTAAGCCAGTCGTTATTTAGATTAACTTGGCCCTTCCACCCAGGCATAACAACATTAAAACGCGTAAGAATAAGATGCTTCATATATTGTGCCTATTTTGTTTAGAAACTTTACTCAATAAACTATAGTAGGCATCCGCTATTTTAGCCTCTGAAAATTGTTGGGCACGCTCAGTTTGATTTGCAGGGGAAAATATATTGTTATCTGCTATTTCACGCATGGCATTTGCCATTGCATGATAATCTCCAACAGGTACTAGCTTCCCATATTGTCCATTTACTAAAATTTCTGCTGGGCCATGATTGCAATCTGTGCTCACTACTGGCAAACCAAATGCAAGTGCCTCAACGATCACATTACCAAAACCCTCCCAAGCTGAGCTTAAAACAAAGATATCTGCCTTTTGGTAATACACTGCAACCTCCTCTGTAAAACCAACAAATTCAATATTGCTGCTTAACTGGTTTAATGCGATCGCCTGATCTAACTTCTGTTTTTCAACATCATCATGCACGCCACCGACAATAATTAATCTAGCATTGGTTGTTTCCATCAAAATTTGAAATGCTTTTATTAGTGTCAAATAATCTTTTTGCTTAGTTATCCTCCCCACTGCTAGCACAACTGGCGTTTCACTCTTAGCGACCGACCCACTTTGTTTAGGCTGTCTATTAAACCTTACTGGATTATGTATATAACTGAGGTTTTTTGTTGGCAAACCCATGTTTGCTAACTGCGATGCAATACCAGCAGATACAGCCAGTACATGATCAGCAAAACGGTATGCAAATTTAACGTACAAAAACAATTTAACTCGCCTGATTATTGAAGCATATTGCCAGTGCTCCTTCAATGACGCATGCTCACTGACAATCACTTTGGTATGGTTGCGTGCTATTTTTGTAGAAATAATCGCAGCAAAATTGGTGTCAGTATATGCAGATATAAGAATGTCAGGCCTTTCTTTATCTATATATTTTCTTAGTGGTAGTATTGTTTTCAGCGTGTTACTACAACCTAGATTTATTAACTTAAAACCTTTATCAATAACAAGCGACTCTGTGCTACCTACACCAGCCTTATCAACGATGAATTGTATTTCACATTGATGCTTTGTTGCTAGTTCATTGGCAACCGACAAAAAAACACGCTCAGCACCACCAAACCCCATCTTCGATATTCTGAAGGCCACCTTCATTCTGGACGACCTGTAAATCTACGAAAAAGTTGTCTGAAAAATTTATACTGAGATGGGTAAAATAACACAGCAAGTACCCTTGGGCTTACATTAAAGTAGGCTGGCCAAAAAGTACGGAGCTTAAACAAATCTTGTTTAACTGCCCTAGGTAAGTTCAGCTCATCACTAAGCTTACTTTGGCAACTCGTGATTGCAAAAGCAATGGATAGGCGAAAGTATTTATAGCGTCTAACATCACTTTTAGGAACCTTCTGATAAAACTCTACAAGCCTGTCTATATAATCATCTTTGACCAAAAATGTTGCGCTCTGTTCGTTAACCCGGTACCCATAAATAGCATCATCAAGTACAACGATTGTATTAGCTTGCTCATATAAGTAAGGGATAGTCATTAAATCCTCACAAAAGCGAACATTATCGGGAAAGCGAACCCCCTTAAACAAATCCTTTTTGAAGACCCGCGTCCAAGGATACCATTTAGCAGTACTATAGACTTTATCTATCACTTTAGAAACTTCATGCCGACCAAAACACCTATTTGAGTAGACTGGCAACTGTTGATCAAACACATGTGTCGAAGCAGAAAACCGTTTAAATCCAAATTCAATAATCTCTACATTCAACTTAATAGCTTTTAATAGGGTTTGCACATAACCTGCTAAAGCAAGGTCATCGGCATCCATGAAACCGAGGTAATGCCCTTTCGCATGATCGATCCCTAAGTTTCTTGCTGCTGAAACACCATGATTGGCTTGCGCGCACAAAATAAGTTGTTTTCGTTTCAAATGCTCTTTAAATG
>SPJO01000127.1 GCA_006844635.1 Methylophilaceae bacterium
ACTAGCAATGACCCCTGCTAGCTATATTGGAAAAGCACGTGCACTTACACAATCAGTTACGCAAGACTAGCACAAGCAAATTCAGCAAAATTACAACAAAATAGCATTATCTGATTAATCAATACTAGGTAACCCCACTCCAGCACTTTGATTTAATGTAAATTAACATTCATGCACTGCATACAACGTTAGTATGAATACAAGCGGTGCATGTTTAAAGTGAGTGATTATCGTTTTGGGGATACAGTCAACATTAGCAAGCAGAGCAATAATGTTGTTGTTATTGTTCTTAGCTTGTAGCTACACATCCATTGCAATGGCAAATGACATTGCAATCGTTACTCATGTAGAAAATACCAACGAGCGCATCACAAAAGCAGAAGCGATTAACATTTTCATGGGCCGCTTTCGCCAATATCCC
Source organism: Methylophilaceae bacterium (assembly GCA_006844635.1). GTDB lineage: Bacteria > Pseudomonadota > Gammaproteobacteria > Burkholderiales > Methylophilaceae. Next base: position 422 of record SPJO01000127.1, read on the forward strand.
AATGGGCAACGTGCAAAACCTTATGACAATAACAGCAGTAAAAACACCTTTTACAAAAAGCTAATCAATAAATCTCCTGCTGAAGTTAAAGCCTACTGGGCAAGACTAATTTTTTCAGGCAGGACCTTACCACCGAAATCACTAAAAGACTCGACTACCGTGATTGAAAAGATTCAATCTGATAAACAAGCGATTTCCTACATTCCTCTTAACCAAGCTAACGAAAGTGTTAAGATATTGCTGATATTAAAGGGGAGTCAATAGTGCTACTTCTTGATAACAGTGCATGGTTGAAAAAAAGGTTGGGCCTTCCTTTGGTCGCCGTTGTTTGCGTCACTATCCTTTACTTATGCAGCATGCCCGCTATTGCCGATGAAGCCTCATCGCCAAGCTGGCTTGATGACAACTTACAATTCCATATCTTTGGTACATTGGGCGCCAGTTATCATGACGAAAAAGGCTTAGAGTATCGTCGCAATATCGAACAAAGAAACGGTGTCAGTGCCAACCAGTTAGACTTCTCGTCCGACTCCCTCCTTGGCGGGCAGTTAGACTTACAAATTAATGAGCTGTTTTCAGCAAGCACACAAGTGGTTTCACGCAACAATGCGAAAGGCAACTGGAAACCTGAGCCGATTACAGGCTTTTTAAGATATCAACCAAGTGAAATGATACAAATTCGCCTCGGCAGGATACCAACCTATAGCAACGTTGGTGCTGAAACGCGTTTCGCAAGCTATGCTTATACCGAAGTCAGACCATCGCCAGAGCTGTATGGACTATTCAGCCCGATTGACCGCTATGATGGTGTCAGCATCGAATATACAACACCGATTGCGACAGGCATTGGCAAAGTCATTCTCAACTATGGTAGCTCGGTTGGCGACCTCTTTATTAACAATCATTTCGACATTGATGACACAAGTAATACTGGGGTTGGTCTTAGCTGGCAAAAAGACAACTTAGAGCTTCGTGGCCTATACACCCACGAACGCATCAGCAATGACAATAGCTTAGCAGCGTTAGGCCAAGCCTTGGCGGCCACACCGTTCCCAACCGCGCAGCAGCGTGGTGCTGAAATCATCAGCACGGAAAACTATACTAGGGAAATCTATGGGGCTGCTGTTGCATACACTCCAGGCGAATGGGAAATCAAAGTCGTTGCGGGCGGCGGGCGCCAAGGCGGTAGCAGCAAGATAAAAGCGGAAGCAGGCAGCATTCTCATTGGCTACAACCTCGGTCAATTCACACCCTATGCAATTGCTGCCTACAACCGGACTAGAACCAATATCAAACCCTCTGGCGTACTGAATCTCACGCCACAACTAACGCAACTGAATGCGCTTTATACAGACGCGCTAACTGCGTCTAAGGCGGAACAAGACACATTGAGTCTTGGTGTGCGTTATGACTTTGCTAAAAACTATGCACTGAAGTTCCAAGTCGATAAAATCAACGCGGAAACAACCCCTTACACACTGAGCACAAGAACCGAATCTGCAGACAAAGATTTAACGTTATTTACCATTGCTTTGGACTTCTTATTTTAAATAACGAGGCCCACGGATGCCATCACTGTACACAACACTAAAAACACTCATGCAAGAGCGCATTGTTGTTAAAAGTACAGCGAAAATTATCGCTTCTGCTTTAGTCATTCTTATCTTCGCCTCTAGTATTGCGATTAGCAGCTCGAATAGCTCAAAAAGAAAACAAGTAAAAATCAACATTGAACAGTTAGCTAGTACTGTTGAATACAGTGCAAGTATTGCTGCATTCACCACAGACACACAATTAGCCAATGAAGTCTCTAAAGGGTTGTTAAGCAATCATATTGTTAAAAAAGTAATCATCTCCAGCCAAATGAATGATGGGATTCACATACTGGCAAACATGCCAGCAGGCACCGATTTAAGCCAGCCTATACCGCACATTAAAACACTTCACTCCCCTTTTGATAAAGCCGAACAAGTCGGCGAACTAAAAATTTGGTTGAATGAAGAGTTTGTCGCAGCACAGGCAAGTACCTTTGCAAAACTGACCACTTTAATTATTTTGGCTATTTTAATTTGCATTACCGCGCTATTAAGTTTAGTGATTTATCACAGCATCACTAAACCAATCAAATCGATTGCAGATGAAATTCATCATTTAAATTTGAAAAGTGATGACTTATTAAGCACACCCAAAAACCACGATCATGATGAGGTTGGGCGCCTTGTATCTGATGCTAACCAAATGATTTCTCACTTAAAAACGTTAATCAAAAGTGAACACCACCTGTATGTACAACATGCCTCTGCTGAGCAACAGCTAAGAATGATTTTTGAGCAATCACAAACGGGTATGTTTGTGATTAACTCCAGTTTAAACGTCACTTCCTCAAACCCCGCGCTGATTAGCATGCTAGATTTGAAGCACGGCGTCATTCACAAGCAAGATGGTTCCGTCACACTAAAAACACTGTTCCCAACACACTACGATAAAGTAAAAGATAAAATTGAGATGGCAAAAATAGGTGGGAAGCCGCTTAAATTCACACTCATATTTGACCAAAAAGATAAAAAAAATAAATGGTTAGAAATTTCATTGCTAGCGATTGATAACTACCAAATACAAGGCATTGTTAATGACGTCACCAGTCACAAGATCGCTGAACTTAAAGCCATCAAAATCGCAGAGCGAGACCCACTAACACAGTTACTCAACCGCCGTGGCTTTGAGCCAAAACTTGATAGCTTAATGCAGCATGCCGCCACATTACCTACGCTCGCTTTACTCGTTATTGACCTAGATGGTTTCAAGCCGATTAATGATAATTTCGGCCACGATGCAGGTGATTACGTATTGAAATTAATCAGCAGTCAATTACTTGACAGTGTCCGTAAAGATGATCTGGTCGCACGCTTGGGAGGTGATGAGTTTGCGATTGTACTAGATTCTGATGAGCTACCAGAACTCGCTTACCGGGTGGCAAAAATCATCGTTAAGCAGGCAGCCAAACCCATTCAATACAACGGCCACACACTAAGCATCGGCGCTAGTATTGGCATTGCTATATCCAATGAAGGCAGCCCCACTTCAACATTGCTCATCAAACATGCAGATGAAGCCATGTATATGGCGAAACAAGCTGGAAAATCTCGCTACCACCTTTATAATAGCTAGCTTATTCTTTGTAAGGGTTTGTTTTGGAAATATTGGTGCTTTATTACTCACAAGGCGGCGCTGTTAAAGAAATGGCTCAACTGATTGCACGTGGGGTTGATGCAGTTGATGGAACGAAAGCACGATTACGTACGGTGCCTAAGGTTTCAGCGGCCTGTGAAGCCACTGAATCAGACATCCCTGATGAAGGTCACCCATATGCTGAACTGAGTGATTTGCAAGCTTGTGCTGGTCTTGCGCTTGGCAGCCCAACGCGCTTCGGCAACATGGCTGCGCCAATGAAGTATTTTTTAGATGGAACTTCTAGCCTATGGCTAAAAGGCGCGTTAACCGACAAGCCGGCTTGTGTCTTCACCTCTAGTGCTTCGATGCATGGTGGTAATGAAACCACCCTACTCACGATGATGCTCCCGCTAATGCACCATGGCATGCTAATGTTAGGCATTCCATATACAGAGCCCAATTTAGCAACAACACAATCTGGCGGCACCCCCTATGGTGCTAGCCATATTGCTGGCGCAATGGACGACACGCCGATTTCCGAAGACGAAAGAAAACTATGCATCGCCTTAGGCAAACGCCTTGCCCAAACAGCGCTAAAATGTCAGCCTAACAATCATGCGTAAGCCATCAATATGAATCTAAACTTAGAAGCACAACAATTTTTATTTTCTGCCCAAAAAGGCATTCTATCCACGCATTCTGCCAAATATACTGGCTACCCTTTTGGTTCTGTCGCACCTTATGTCGTCAACCATCAAGGCATGCCAGTCATATTAATCAGTAGTTTGGCTGAACATACCAAAAATATTGCACATAATGCACACGTCTCTCTATTGGCTTTCAGCGGTGAAGATGATTTACAAGCCAATGCGCGGCTGACACTGCTCGCCAAGGCAGAGCAAACAGATAAACAAAATGACTTGCTACGCGCAAGGTATTTGCGCTACTTACCACAAGCTGAAAGCTATTTTGACGCACATGACTTTAGCTTTTATACGCTCTATATCACGCAAGCTCGTTATATTGCAGGCTTTGGCAAAATGGGCTGGATTGAAGGCGAAGACTTCCGAATACCAAGCAACCCCTTATTCACTGAAGAAACTGGCATTCTTGAGCACATGAATCAAGATCATGCTGAGAACCTAAAGGCCTATTGTCAACATTTTCACGGCATGACACCTGCGGCTGTCGATATGATTGGCATTGATAGCTTAGGGTTTGATGTCCGTGTCGACAACGCACTTCAACTACGTTTTAATTTCGAAAACGCCATTAGCAATGCGCAAGAAGCCAGAACAGCACTGGTTGAAATGGCAAAACAATGTCGCCATTAACAACGCGCCTTCAACTTGGCGCGTCTGGTAGCCTGATTGCATTAATCTTATTATGTTTGGTTTGGGAAATCTGGCTTGCCCCTTTACATCAAAATGGCTCTCTATTGTTTTTAAAAGCGCTCCCACTGCTCTTGCCATTGTTTGGCATCCTAAAAGGTAAACGTTACACTTATCAATGGGCAAGCATGCTCATCTTACTGTACTTTATCGAAGGCGTCGTTAGGGCTTGGTCTGACCGAGGTTTAGCGGCACAACTCGCCATCGTTGAAATTATACTGAGTGTTATTTTTTTCCTTTGTGCAATTTTTTATGCACGTCATACACGTAACCTAAGCTAGTCACTTATAATAACGCCATGCATATTTTAATTTCTAATGATGATGGTTTCTTAGCGGAAGGCATCCAAACGCTAGCTGAACACCTTCGAAAAATCGCAAAAGTAACCATTGTGGCCCCAGATTTGAATCGTAGCGGTGCCAGTAGTTCACTCACACTGGACTCACCGTTATCTGTTAAGCAGGTCGAGCCGGATTACTTTTATGTAAACGGCACACCAACTGACTGCGTTCATATTGCTTTAACAGGATTAATGTCAGAAATGCCTGACTTTGTTATTTCAGGGATTAACGATGGCGCAAACATGGGAGACGATACAGTTTATAGCGGGACAGTGGCCGCAGCAAAAGAAGGCTATTTAGTGGACATCCCCTCTTTTGCTATTTCGATGTCTCAGCATAAAGCAACGCATTTCACAACAGCCGCAAAAGTGACGGTTGAACTAGTGCAACATTACCAAAAGCGCCCGAGTAAAACGCCTTTATTGCTAAATGTTAATGTGCCGGACATCCCATATGAACAATTACAAGGTAAAATCATTACTCGTCTAGGAAAAAGACATAAAGCAAACTCACCCATTGAAGCATTAACGCCACGTGGCGATAAGATTTATTGGATAGGCGCTGCAGGCGAACCAAAAGATAACAGTCAGGGGACTGATTTTCATGCGGTACAACATAATCAGGTGTCGATTACACCATTGGGTGCAGATTTAACACAACACGAACACATCACAGCATTAGAAAGCTGGCTCGAACAATAGAAATTGGCTGTAAGCACTCATGGCATTAAGTAATTTAAATAAAAAATCCGGCATCGGCATGACCTCATCGCGTACACGTGATCGCATGTTGGCGCGTTTACGTGAAAATGGTATTAAGGATGAGGCAACATTAGCAGCGATTGGCGCTGTCCCTCGACATATTTTTGTGGATGAAGCCTTGTCAATTCGTGCCTATGAAGACGTTTCTTTGCCAATTGGCTATGGTCAAACGATCTCGCAACCATATACAGTTGCACGCATGACCGAAGTCTTGCGTAATGGTAAACAACTTAATAAAGTACTGGAAATCGGCACAGGCTGCGGTTACCAAACGGCTGTTTTGTCGCAAGTAGCCAATGAAGTGCTGTCATTAGAGCGACTACGTGCACTAGTGATGAAAGCAAGGGATAACTTACGTGCATTAAAGTGCAGCAATGTAAAACTCGACCATGCCGACGGTAGCCAAGGCTTAGAAGCGTATGCTCCTTTTGACGGCATCATTGTCACGGCAGCAGCGAGCCATGTACCGCAAGAGTTGCTAGAACAACTCACGATTGGTGGCAGAATGGTGATTCCGATCGGCACGGACAAACAAGTGCTATACCTCATTGAACGATTGGCCAATGAATATAAGCAAACAAAATTAGAAACGGTGAACTTTGTTCCATTAATAGGTAGCTTAGGTAAATGAAACATGTATTGTTAATTAGTTTTCTGGTGGCATTCATTAGCGGTTGCGCAAGTAGCATTCCCGCACCAGTAGAAAGCAGAGACACGCAACCCAAGAGCAGCAGACCATCAGCTGCACCTGCAGTCAATACGGCTAAAAATACCAGCGGCGACTGGCGGCCAGACACTTACATCGTCAAAAAAGGCGATACGCTTTATAGTATTGGCTTAAATTTAGGCCTTGATTATCGTGAACTCGCGGCTGCTAATAGCATCTATGAGCCATACACCATCAATATTGGGCAAACACTCAAGCTTAATAGCTTTAAAAAAGAAGCTGCCAATGAAGTGAATACAACGACTTACGAGAATGAAGATGGCGTGATTATTTCCCCCATCGACACTGACTCAGGCGTGACTACTTCTGCATCACAAACAGCCACAACTGAATCAAACGTCACGCCAGTTTTGTCGACACCAAAAGCAAGCCGAGAGCCTTATAGTCAAGAAGCATTGAATCGCAAGCCTGTTGCAAAACCAGAAACAGTTGTTGCAACACTACCGAAAACCGAACCAGTTGCAGAGAAGCCAGCGACAGACACCCCTAAAACCACCAAAAAATCTGCATGGTCTTGGCCAACAAAAGGGCAAGTCATTGGCCGGTTTAATGGTTCAAAAAATAAAGGCATCGATATTGCAGGCAAAAAAGGTCAAGCGATTACCGCATCTGGCAAAGGCAAAGTCATCTATGCTGGCTCTGACTTGCGCGGTTACGGCAAACTCGTCATTATCAAACACAGCACGACTTACCTATCGGTTTATGCACACAATAGCAAAATATTAGTTAAAGAAGGCCAAGTCGTTCAGCCCGGCCAGAAAATAGCAGCAATGGGTGATACTGACACAAATAGAGTAAAACTACACTTTGAAATCCGTGAACGCGGAAAATCTGTTGACCCAGAAAAGTTCTTACCGCAGAATTAATACTCATCTTTCATCACACTTGTGAGATTTTAATGGATCCAGATAAATACAAACAGAACGCGGACATCAAAGCCGACACACCATTACAAAATATTCTGTCAGTTGGTGCCATGATACTGATGATCGCTGGTATCGCTGGCTTAGCCATGGAGTTTTTTAAAGAAGATGGCTGGGTTGGTAAGATGTTTTCTTTCTTCTTTAGGTCAACAGGCACGATGCTGTTGCTGCCTGTTCTGATTTTTGTACTATGGCTGATCAACCGCTGGATTTCTACACCCAGCAAAAATGAAACCAAAAAAAGTGGCAACCTGCCGATGTATTTAATGATGATTGCGGGCGTTTACTATGTCTATCAGTTCTTGATGACTTAAACCTTCCTACCATTCATTAAAAAAAGCCGCTTCATGAGCGGCTTTTTTGTTCTGCGTCTGCTTACTATTTTGTTTTCTTAGCTGCTTCATCAGCGTAGTACTGACGAACAGTCTTCATATCTTTCTCACGCGCCCATTTAATAATCTCATCGAATGCTGGCGCGCCAATTTCGCCTTGTTGCGCATGGATAGCTGCTTGCTCACGAATCACCAAAATACCTGGTATTTTTTCTACTTCAAAGTACTCAGCAATTTCTGGATCTTTTTCTGTATCAACCATGCCGAATACGATATCTTTATTTTTCTCTGCAGCTGCTTCGAACGTTGGTGTGAATGCGACACATGGATCACACCAAGGTGCCCAAAAGTCCACAACCACAAAATCATTACTCTCTATCGTCTCTTTAAAGTTTGCTTTGGTGAGGGTTAGTACCGCCATAATATTTCCATGAATGTTAATTAAAGCGATATTTTATCAGATGATTGGCTGATTCCACTCACCATTAAAAAACAGCTCGCCCAATGGACGGCGTTGCCTAGGGCTCATTTCACGTTCTTTGGCTTCCCCTTCGAGCGTGTCGACATCGGCCGCGTAACCGACAGACAACATTGACATGGTTTGATACTGCTCAGGGATATTGAATGCCGTACGTGCTTTATCACCATCATAACCACCCATTTGATGCGTCATCAAGCCCAAACTCGTTGCTTGCAAGCATAAGCTTACAGCAGCAGCGCCTGTATCATAAGCCCCCCATCGGTTAGGCTTTTGGTTATGGTTAAACTGCGTGTCTGCGCAAACTAATACAAGCACTGGCGCATCTTTCGCCCACGTCTGATTGCCGGGCACAATACAATCAAATGCTTTCTGCCAAGCCGCCGCATCTTGATTTTTGTCCCAAACAAGAAAACGCCAAGGCTGATCACCAAAACAAGATGGCGCCCATCTAGCGGCTTCTAACAGGCTAATAATTTGATCATTTGAAACCGCTTTATCAGCATCATAAGCACGCCCGCTCCAGCGGTTAGCAATAATGTCATGAATCGGCACCTGAGTGGTTGCTGGTTTTTGCATTGATTAATTCCTATCGTAACGATTGATTTTATAAAGCAGGGTAATCAGTATAGCCTTTTTCTACCCCTTCAGCGCTACCATAAAACGTGTTTGGATCGGCTTCGTTCAATGGTGCATTTTGTGCAAAACGTGCTACTAAGTCTGGGTTAGCGATAAACGGCACACCATAAGCCACGCAATCCGCGTGACCATTAGCAATCACTGTATTACCGCGGGCTTTATCATAACCGAGATTTGCCATATATTGCCCTTTGTATCGTTGGCGGAATGATGCAAAATCAAAAGGGTCAGCTTTCCCTCCTCCATGAATACCACCTTCAACTACATGTAAATATGCCAAATCAAATGGATTCAACGCGCTTGCCACATAGTCAAACATCTCTTGCGGCTGACTATCTTTCATATCATTAAACGGATTCACTGGGGACAATCGCACGCCTGTTTTATCGGCACCTATCACTGATGTAACCGCTTCTATTACCTCAATCAGCAAACGTGACCGATTTTCGTAACTACCGCCATAGTCATCTGTCCGTTGATTACTTCCATCACGTAAGAACTGGTCAAGCAAATAACCATTTGCGGCATGAATTTCAACCCCGTCAAAACCTGCCTGAATCGCGCATTTTGTTGCGTATGCATAGTCATCCACAATAGCCGGTAACTCTTCAACCTGCAGTGCACGAGGTGTCACATAATCTTGCATCCCTTCATAAGTAAAAGCTTGGCCCGCTGGTTTAATAGCAGAAGGCGCCACAGGCAAAACGTTATTAGGTAACAAGCTCGGATGCGAGATGCGGCCAACATGCCATAACTGGATAACGATTTTGCCACCTTTGGCATGCACAGCATCTGTCACCAACTGCCAACCCGCTACTTGTGCATCGGTATAAATACCCGGCAGCCCAGGGTACCCATGCGCCATCGCAGAAATTGGCGTTGCTTCCGTCACGATTAACCCTGCACTGGCTCGTTGCTCGTAATAGCAAGCATTTACAGCATGAGGCACACCACCCTCACCGGCCCTATTTCTAGTCAGCGGGGCCATTACAATTCTATTATCGATTGCAATGCTCCCTAACTGTCCTGAAGAAAATAAATCATCCGTCATGTCTTTTTCCTTTACTTCGCTTTTATACCTTCAATGAGTAAATTCACCTCAATATCGTCGCCGACAGGTGCGTTATCTTTCTTCATCCAAGTAAATCCATAATCAGAGGCCTTAATCACAGTACTCGCTTCAAAACCTGAACGTGTACCACCCCATGGGTCAGCACCAAAGCCAAGGACTTTAAATGGCATTGAAATCTCTTTCGTCACGCCATGCAACGTGAAGTCGCCTGTAATAATACCCTCGCTCGCTGATATTGCCTTTACCGATTTACTCACAAACGTTATTTCACCAAAATCGACCGCATTTAAATAGTCAGCCTTTTTGATATGATCATCACGTTTTGCCAAACCAGTATTCACACTGGCTACTTTAATGTTGGCATTCACGCTTGAGTTTTCCAGCTGTTGGCGATCAACTTTAATCACACCAGTAATATCAGTAAACGTACCTGATGTTTTGGCAACAATATGTCGAATCGTAAAGTTAGCGAAACTATGTTTCGCATCAATATTGTAGGTTTCTGGTGCAGCGAGTGCTGCACTGCTCATTAAACAAAAACTAACGAAACCGATGAGTTGTTTTTTCATTGGATAGTCTCCCAAAAAGTTAAAAATATGTCGGGTATTCAAAATCATGATTTAACGGATTCACTACAGAGGTAAATCGAACCACACCACTTCAGCATCTGACTCTGCCGTTATCTGCAAGTTCGCCTCACCTTCAATTTTTGCCGCATCTCCCGCCTGCAATACTCGCCCATTCAGTATCACAGTACCTTTGGCAATTTGTACATAATGGCAACGTGCACTAGCCAACATTTCTACCAAACTAGATCCAGCATCTAATATGGTTGCATATAAATAAACATCTTGATGAATAAATAAAGCCTCACCTTTAACACTGGGTGATGCAATCAAACACCATTGATTATGTTTACGTTCAGTAGAGAAATGTTTGTCTTCATAACTGGGCGCTAGACCTGTTTCTGCTGGTAGCAACCAAATTTGCATTAAGTGAACAGGCGCATCTTCGGAAGCATTATATTCACTATGCCTGATGCCTGACCCTGCTGTCATCCGCTGGACATCCCCCGCACGAATAACAGAACCATTGCCCATACTGTCTTGATGTCGCAATGCGCCCGATAAGATATAAGTCACAATTTCCATATCGCTGTGTGGGTGCTCAGCAAAACCGCGGCCAGCTTCAATGACATCTTCATTGAGTACCCTTAACACTGAGTACTGCGTATGCGCTGAATCTTGATAGCCAGCAAACGAGAAGGAGTGCCTCGCTCTTAACCATCCATGGTCAGCAGTGCCTCTTTCTTCTGATTTTCTAATGGTAATCATGCTAATTGTTCAATATGGTTGAATTAGTTAGTGCATAATATATTGAATAAAATCGTTTTGATATTAGATAATTTTGCTTAACTTAATCAATTTATTTGAATATGGCTATTAAACTCTCCATTGAAGCGTTAGAAGTCATTGATGCTATTGCTCGCAAAGGTAGTTTTGCTGCAGCAGCAGAAACGCTTTATCGCGTGCCTTCCGCCTTGACTTACACAATTAAAAAACTAGAAGAGGATTTAGGGGTTAGCCTATTTGACCGCAGTGGTCATCGCGCTAGCCTAACGAATGCGGGTGCAGAGCTACTCAAAGAAGGACGGCACTTACTCGACGCGGCACAAGCTATAGAGTCTAGAGTCAAACGAATTGCAACAGGCATAGAAACAGATATCAGCATTGCCATGAGTGACTTATTTAGCAATGATGCAATATTTAAGCTATTAGAACGCTTTTATGCCCAAGATTTCGGCACACGAATCAAACTCTCTCGCGAGGTATTTGGCGGCAGTTGGGATGCACTGATTTCAGAACGTGCTGATATTTCTATCGGTGCGCCAGGTGATATACCACCTGGCGGTGGTTACGCAACTAGAATCATCGGTAATCTTGAATTTGTATTTGCAGTGGCACCACACCATCCTCTAGCCATGCAAGCTGAGCCACTCAGTAGCACAGAAATCGCAAAACATCGCTCAGTTGCCGCAGCAGATAGCTCGCGCAACTTGCCGCCACGCACTTCTGGCATTCTCTCTGGACAAGATGTATTGACCGTGCACGACATGCAAAGCAAAGTAGCCGCTCAAATACAAGACTTAGGCATTGGCTACCTACCGATTACGCTGGCAACTCATTACGCCAACCAAGGTATGCTTGTGCTTAAAGCGGTCGATGAACCAAAACTTAAAGCACCAACCTATTTAGCATGGCGTAATACGTCGAATAAGCAGATGGGTAAAGCACAGCAATGGTTATTGAAAGAATTTGAGAAAATTACGCTAGATGAATTAATGATGTAATGGCACAATAAAAAGCTCGCACCTACAAGACACGCACACATGCATCCAACAGTAGAAAACATTACGCAGTCTATTAACCAAGTCATCTTGGGCAAGCATCAACAAGTCAGGTTAGCACTGACATGTTTATTAGCAGGTGGCCACTTACTCATTGAAGATTTGCCCGGCATGGGAAAAACAACATTAGCGCATGCACTAGCACAAGTGTTTGGCTTGGCATTTAGCCGTGTGCAGTTCACAAGTGATTTATTACCAGCAGACGTACTTGGTGTGTCCGTTTACGATCGCAATACTTCCAGTTTTCAATTTCACCAAGGTCCTATTTTCAGTAATATTTTGCTTGCTGATGAAGTTAATCGCGCCACACCCAAAACACAAAGTGCTTTATTAGAAGCCATGGAAGAGTATCAAGTTTCTGTCGATGGTGACACCTTACCGCTACCAAACCCTTTCTTTGTTATTGCCACACAAAACCCTAAACATAATATTGGCACATTCCCGCTACCAGAGTCCCAACTGGACCGTTTTTTAATGCGAATTTCTTTAGGATATCCCGACCCAGCTTCTGAGAGGTCTCTACTAAAAAAACAAGGTGGGCGAGCGCTTGACCAAAAACCAAGCACTATTTGTAGTAGTGAATCATTATTAAACCTGCAATCAGCAGTTGAAAAAATTCATGTATCTGATGCAGTGCTTGATTACTTACAAGCACTCATTCAACACACGCGCACAGAGCTTGATACAGGCCTATCGCCTCGCGCTAGTTTAGGCTTAAGAAAATGCGCACAAGCATGGGCTTTGTGCGAAAACCGCGATTATGTCATACCTGAAGATATACAAGCGGTCTTCCCAAGCATTGCCACACATCGTCTTGAAGAGGACAGCAACACCAACATTGCAGAAAAAATAATCCAAAACGTTGCTATTTAAGTCATGCTTGAGGCACTTCAAAAACTGAATCATGCATTTAAACAACGCTTAAAAGCACTGTTTCGTGTGGCGAAAAGTGTTAATAAGGTTGCCACTTTAAATGCCCGACAAATCTATATACTCCCTTCTCGCTGGAGTTTATTTTACCTATTATTGCTACTAGCACTATTAATTGGCGCCATTAATTACACGCTAAGTTTAGCTTATGCTGCCACTTTTTTATTAGCAGCCTTAGCCAATGTTGCCATGTTACATACATGGCGTAATCTTGCTTATTTAGAAGTTTCTATCAACCATGCGAAACCAGTGTTTGCTGGCGATCTTGCGGAAGTTGAGGTTAAAGTGCGTGATTTAAAAAACCGCAGTAGATATGCTATTTGTGCGAATTTTCAAGACGAAAGATCAACAACACAATCAATCAATGCGAATACAAGCGAAATATTTACCTTACCTTTAACAACCCACCACCGTGGCTATTTAAGCATGCCGCGATTACGTTTGCATACGGAGTTCCCGCTAAGCTTATTTCATGCCTGGGCGGTTGTAAAAACTGAAGAGAAAATATTGGTATATCCCAAGCCAAGTGGTGATGCTCTAGTCATACCAAACGGCATTGACCCGGATAGCAAAGGTAATCAGTCAATGCTTGCTGGTGATGAAGATTTCACAGGACACAAAACTTATCAATTAGGTGATTTGCCAAGCAAAGTAGACTGGAAAGCCTCAAGTAAAGGCATGGGTATGTTTAGTAAACAATACAGTGGTGAAGCGTCAACTAGCCTTTATTTTGATTGGGCACAGACAACTGGTGATACAGAAGCGCGCATCGCACAACTGACACGCTGGGTGGTTGATGCACAAGCAGCTCAGTTAACGTACGGCTTAAAGCTCAACGGCCAAATTCAATTCATGCCAAACAATAGTAATAACCACTATCATGCATGTTTGAAGGCACTAGCGACACGATGACGCAGAAGACACTATCATCGCATCACTTGTACTGGCTTCTAGTGAGCTTAGGCTCAGCACTCGCTTTGCATAGTATTCATTTGCCAATATGGATTACCGTAACCACTGCTGGACTTGGCATTTGGCGCTACTTTATCGATAAAAAGCATTGGGCCTTACCTAAACTACGCTGGCTTATCCTGCTTACTTTGTTAATTTGTATCGGGCTATTATTCAGCTATGGTAGTAGCTTCGGCCGTGATGCAAGTGTGAGCCTGCTTTTGATTATGTCTGGCATGAAGTTATTAGAAACCAAAACGGTTAGAGACTACATCCTCATCATCAGTATTGCTTACTTTATTGTGGCGAGCACTTATGTTTTTAGTCAAACTGCAAGCACGTTTTTACTCAGTTTAATTCCACTCACACTGCTGACTGCAACATTGGTACAAACCAGCCTGCCACAGACACTCAACAGCAGGCTTGCATTCAAGTTAGCTGGCAAAATGCTTTTGCAATCCATACCACTAATGCTTGTCTTGTTTGTACTCTTTCCACGTCTACCAGGCCCCATATGGGGCATCTCAAAAGATGCCTACAGTGGCATGACTGGTCTGGATGATGTGCTTGAGCTTGGCGATGTTGGTCATCTCATCCGCAATAGTAGTGTTGCTTTCCGCGTGCAATTTGATGAAAATATTCCATCAGCCAACCAATTGTATTGGCGAGGACCCGTCTTGTGGCGGCAACAACAGAATCAATGGCTGACGACAGAGAGTAATGTACCTTTATCACATGAATCATTGATGACCACAGGTATTCCTATTGATTACACGATTACTTTGGAGCCACATAATCGCCACTGGTTGCTATTGCTGGATATGCCAACCAAGCTTCCTGACTTAGCGACATTACGTCATGACTATACAGCCGTTGCTAAATCACCAGTCAGAACACGTATCCGCTATCAAGCGACATCATCAGGCCAATACACATTGAGCAGCGAGCTCAGTCCACAGCAACGCAAAATAGCATTAGCCATTAATCGCGACAACAACCTTGAAGCCATCAGCCTAGGCCAAAGCTGGGCGCAATTGCCAGCGGATGTCATCATCAATAAAGCATTAAAAAAGTTTAATCAAGAACCCTTTGTTTACACGTTAAGGCCGCCACGACTTTCAAGCAACGCCATTGATGACTTCTTATTTAAAACGCAAAAAGGATTTTGTGAGCATTATGCAAGTAGCTTTGTTTTTTTAATGCGTGCAGCCGGCGTACCTGCACGTATTGTTACGGGATATCAAGGCGGGGAAATTAATCCAAATGGCAACTATCTTATCGTTCGTCAATCTGACGCTCATGCATGGGCAGAAGTTTGGCTCAAAAACAAAGGCTGGGTGCGCATTGATCCAACCGCTGCCGTAGCACCAGAGCGTATTGAACAAGGCATTGAAGAAGCGTTAACTGAAATGGATGAGCTACCAATTTTTGTTCGCCAAAATGCCACCTGGCTGAAAAAAGCCTACTTGAACTGGGATAACATTAATAACACCTGGAATCAATGGATTCTAGGTTATGACAATAAACGCCAGCTTGCTTTCTTAAATAAGCTTAGTGGAGAAAAACTGAGCTTATCAGATATCGCTATTAGCATGATTGTCGCCATGTTAGTAATGATGTTAGTCACTGCGGTACTACTATTAACAAAAAAACAAGGCAAGCCTAGCTTGGTTGATCGGCAATACGCTCAACATATCAAACAATTAAGCAAAATAGGCGTTCAACCCCAAATAGGTGAAGGCTCTGTTGACTTTGCTTATCGCATTGGTCAATTACTACCCAAGCAAGCCAAACAAGCAATTAACATTGCAACCCTTTATAATGAGTTGAAATATGGCCCACTACAAAATAATTCGCAAATGCGCCAAAGCAAGCAGTTACAATTACTCAAACAAATGATTCAAACCTTTCACCGTTCAAAAGCATGACGATCAATCAACAATTTATGCTAGAAGCCATTTCACTGGCAAAACAAGCTGCCTCTGAAGGCGAAGTCCCAGTGGGTGCCATTGTCGTTAAAGACGGTGAAATTATTGGCCGCGGTTACAACACGCCTATTGGCAAGCATGACCCAAGTGCGCATGCTGAAATTCAAGCTTTAAGAGATGCTGCGCAAAAGCTTGGCAACTACCGTTTGGTTGATTGCACGCTCTACGTCACTTTAGAGCCTTGCGTGATGTGCTCAGGGGCCATTCAACATGCTCGGATTGCTCGGTTGGTTTATGGTGCCAACGACCCCAAAACCGGTGCTTGTGGTAGCGTGGTGAACTTGATGGCAGAAGACAAACTCAACCACCATTGCGAAGTCACTAGTGGGGTCTTAGCAGACGCTTGCGGCGAAATCCTCAGCGCATTTTTTAAACAACGTCGCGCCCAACAAAAAACCCGCTAAAAAGCGGGTTTTTTCAGTAGTAATGATTTAATTAATCATTACCGCCAGCAAATGCCATTAACAAGTGCAAGATGCTAGTAAACATATTGTAAAGCGCAATATAAACACTCATTGTCGCCAGCACGTAGTTTCTTTCACCACCACGAACCACTTGATTGATTTGATATAAAATCAAAGCAGACATGACTAAAATAGCGACTGCTGAGATGGTTAGTGATAACGCTGGGATCGCAAAGAATGCGTTTGCAACAACAGCTAAGATTAATAGCACCACGCCAACCACAACAAACTTACCTAAGAAACCGAAGTCTCTTTCTGCATTTGATGCCACCGCTGCCAGCGCAAAGAAGATAGCACCAGTACCGCCTGCCGCTAACGCGATAAGCTGACCGCCATTAGATAGGCTTAATGCTGCTTGTAAAATGGGGCCTAGTAAGAAACCCATCATGAAGGTAAATGCAAATAACAGCCAAACACCTGCGGCGTTATTGGCATTTTTGTGTACGAGCCAAATACCACCATAAAACACCCCGAACATCACGCCGAGTTGCATTAATGGGCCCATCGCAAATAACCATGCAAAACTAGTATTAATACCAATTAATGCACCGATAACGGTTGGAATCATCGTTGCGCCTAATAGCGCATAGGTATTGCGTAACACCTTGTTTTCTGAGTTTGAAATACTGGTCTCGCGACCTAAAACTTCAATATTGTCTGCCATTGCAAAATCCTTATTAAAAATCTACCAAATGGTATCGGTAGTAAGATAGCGGCAATTGCAAAAAGTTTCAAGTAACAATTTGTGAAACTTTATTGAAAATAAGCCGAATTATGTGAACAAATCACCTTCTGGTTGCCCGATTGCAGCCACACGTTGAGACAAACCAGCGCTCATTGTTTCTGCTTGGTGGCCATGCATCCGTGCCAAGCGCGTGATGCTTAATGCTGACATCTTCCATTCGAGCTTTTCTAATAACTCATCGGCTAAATCTGGTCGATTACACAATAAAATCATATCGCAACCAGCATTGAGTGCTGCTAGACTACGTTCAGTCACATCGCCACCCACTGACGCACCCTCCATGCTTAAGTCATCACTAAAAATTACGCCATTAAAGCCTAGGCGCTCACGTAACACTTTTTTCAGCCAACGCTCTGAGAAGCCAGCTGGCTTCTCATCCACTTTCGGGTAAATAACATGCGCTGGCATAATCGCTGGCAAGCCTTCATCAATCATTTGCCTAAACGGTTGCATATCATTTTGTGCAATCTGGTCAAACTCACGTTCGTCTACTGGAATACTCACATGTGAATCCGCCACCACAAACCCGTGACCAGGAAAGTGTTTTCCTACAGCAGCCATCCCGCCTTTTTTTAAACCTTGCATCAAGTAGAAGGCTAATTCATTAATCGCTTGTGGATCTTGGTGAAAAGCGCGGTCACCAATAACCAAACTGTCACCATAATCCATATCTAAAATCGGTGTGAAGCTAAAATCAATACTGTGCGCTCTTAGTTCTGCGGCGAGCACCCAGCCAGCTTCAGTCGCCAAGGTGTTGGCAAGCTTTCGGTTATCATCCCAGAGACGCCCTAGTTCGCGCATCGGTGGAATATTGGTAAAACCTTCCCGAAATCGCTGCACACGCCCGCCCTCGTGATCAACTGCAATGAGTATATTTTGACGCGCTGCACGTATGCTGCTGGTCAGCGAGCTTAATTGCTTACAATCTTCAAAATTACGGCTAAATAGAATCACCCCACCGACTAGTGGGTGCTGAATGCGGCGAATATCATCAGCGTCTAACTGTGTGCCAACAACATCCAACATGATTGGGCCTAAAGACATAGCTAACCTTTAAGAATTAAATAAAAACGATCAAAGCATTACCTTATGTGATGCTAGACACTTACTTTACTACACCAGTATTTTATAACATGCACTGTCATGGTTATATAACGAGCAATGATTCATCACACATTAATTGCATTGTGTTTAATCGGATTAAATTTAAATTATGGTCAATTCAACACGTTTATTTTATTGCATTTTATTAGCTTTGCTCTTACCACTAGCTGCTTGTACTGATAAGCAGGAGCCACAAATGACTGGCATTGATGGAAAACAATACGTCTTGAGTGACTTTGTTGGCCAAGGTAAATGGGTCCTCGCCAATGTTTGGGCAACTGCCTGCCCATATTGCAGAAGTGAGTTATTTGATTTAAGTAATTTCCATGAGGCACACTATTTAGATGACGCCATGGTAATCGGCTTAACATTGGAGTTAACGGATTTCAGCATGCCTGACCGTGAACATGTTGCGCAATTTAGTGAGGACCATTTAATTGAATACCCCGTGCTTTTAGTCGACAAGCCACTTGTTGAACAAGTTATTGGCAAACCAGTCGATATCATACCTGTCACCTTTTTCTACAACCCTGAAGGTAAATTAGTGTATCTACTTAAAGGTGTGCTCACAGAGGACATTATTGAAACTGTGATGGCGAGAAAAAGTTCGACATACGAAGAAGCTTGGGCAAAAGAAGTGCCACCTGAATATCAACCGCAGTAATATGCAAGTTGTTCTAGTAAAAATAGTCTGCACGATAGAACTACGCGGCTTGGCTAAAAATGAATATTATTTAGATGAATCAGGCGCATAGAATATGCACCTGATATAGCCTGACGATTAAATAAAAATTAAATTAAAAATAAATCTTATGCGTTTCTGTCACCGAAGGGCACGTCCTCATAAGGAAATTTGGCATGACCAAAGCGCATCACCAATACTGATAGCGCAAGAATCAGAATAGCGAATGCAATCGAAAGCATATGCTC
The DNA here is from genome assembly GCA_006844635.1 of Methylophilaceae bacterium. Classification (GTDB taxonomy): domain Bacteria; phylum Pseudomonadota; class Gammaproteobacteria; order Burkholderiales; family Methylophilaceae. The sequence continues at coordinate 19,776 of SPJO01000127.1, forward strand.
ATCTGTAATCTCCTTCATATCGAGCAATAAATATCTGGCTAACGCTACCATCGCAATATAAATCGGGTAACGCATTGGTATCTTGCCTGAACCGAAGTAACTGTTAATCATGGAAAAGACTTCTAGATATAAAAACAGCTGTAACAAATCACCCAAACCGACCGTCCCTGTTACCCAGATACGTGTGAGTTCATGCCAAAGTGAGACGAATGTGGCGACTGTGACTAACAACAACCCCAATCTCTCAATCCACATTAATAGTCCGCTTGCAAAAGCGTCCGTTTTTATACAATGTTTTTCCATATTACCTCCTTTCGTCAGGAGGCGCAGTCTAGCACAAAGAAAAACGCAGCGATTTGATATAGATCAAGTCAAGGGGGTGACAATTGCGCTACGCAATCAGAGCAATGTCGTTATCCGTATCTAAGAAGTCCCAGAAATAGCCAGTCTAAACCAGTTGAAGTCGATAAAGCGAAGTCACTTCTTTTACGCGCGCCATTGCTAGTGCGTCACTGCTATCTTGCGATTTAGGATGTTGTGGCTTGATATCAAGCTTCTCAATCACTTTCAAGCCTGCTGATGCGATCCATTCTTGCAATTCTTCTGATGCGCGCAACTCAAGGTGTTCGGCTAAGTCAGACAAGATTAACCAAGCTTCACCGTTCACGGCTAAGTAATGCTTCACGCCACTTAAGAAGCCTCGGAGCATTTTGCTATCAGGGTCGTACACTGCATGTTCAATTGCTGTATTCGCTTTGGCTGGTAGCCATGGTGGATTGCAGACGATTAAGTCGGCAAGGCCAGCATCGGTTGATGGGAATAAATCAGCCCCAACTATTTTTACTTGGTCAGCAAAACCTAACTTTTGAATATTATGTTTAGCACAAACTAAAGCGCGCGACTCCAATTCTGTTGCAATGACTTTCTTAACGCCGCGTTTTGCTAAAATTGCAGCGATAACCCCCGTACCTGTCCCGATATCAAAAGCAACCGACACATTATCTAGTGGCGTAGTATTAACGAGTTCAAGATACTCACCACGGACTGGCGAATAAACGCCGTAACTCGGTGTGATCACTGCATCAAGCTGCGGTATTTCCACACCTTTTTTATGCCATTCATAAGCACCAATCAACCCTAAAACCTCACGCAATGAGACCAACCTTGATCGATGGCTTTGGCTTTTACCATAGGCATGCTCACAGGCTGCTTGAATATCTGGTGCGCGGTTATATGGCAGGCTGTAATCGCCCGTCAATTCAACTAGCAACATACCCAAGGTGCGTGCCCGCTCAATTTGGCTTTTTCGATACAAATGAAACTGATCTCTAGGGCTAGGCATATCCCCTGTTTTTTGCTGCTTAATCCGTTTGTTTTTTGCTTTTGGTTTTAGGTCGCGGTTATCAATTCGACGTGAAATAGCCTGCGCCATATGTTTCGCATTTTGGAAATCACCTCTCCAAAGTAAGGCTGTGCCTTCACAAACGAGCTTATAAGCGGCATCTGCTTTAATCGTATCGTCAATCACTTGGATTCTTTTAGGTGCTTTGTTATTGGCGGCTGATTGCCAAATCGCTTCTTGGGTTTTATCGTTTTCTTGCCAAGTGATGGTTGCTTGTGTCAAAGGGAGTCCTGTACTGAAGTATATAAAATGGGAATGCTCAGAAAGCGGCTTCGTTCATAAACGGTAAATAACTAGGCGTTTTGACGCAGACAGTACTTTAGTACGGCAAGTCGGAACAACAACGTTATTTTTCGTTTATGGACGAAGCAATGTCTAGTTTATCACGGAGGTAATCACCACCTAGATTAATTGCAAGGATAAGGCTCATTAAGCTAACCCCGACAATTAATACATAATGTGGTGCCACCAGCATATAACGAACCGCATCTCTTAACATGGCACCCCAAGAAGCATTAGGTGCTTGTATCCCTAAACCTAAGAAAGATAAACTGGCTTCAGCAATCATGATACTGGCCAAGCTGTAAGTGGCTTCTACAATCAAAATGGAGCTGAGTAAGGGGAAAATATGCCGCAGCATAATACGCAGTGGTTTAGCGCCGATGGATTCAGCCGCTAGCACATGTTGGCGCTGCCTTAAACTCATGGCTTGGCCTCTGGTTAACCTGGCATAACTTACCCAACCTGTTAAGCAAAGTGCGAGCATCAGATTAATGATGCCAGGCCCGAGCACAGCCGCAAAGGCGATTGCTAGCAAAATACCCGGAAAGGCTAAAAAGATATCCGTGATTTGCATCAAGATTTTATCGATTTTTCCACCGTAGAAGCCAGCAAGTAAACCAACGGTTACGCCAATCGTCATGGTAACAATAGCCACCACAACAGCCACGATGAAAGACACTTCTGCACCGCGTAACACGCGCGCGAGAATATCGCGCCCTAAATCGTCAGCGCCAAACCAATGCTGCCAACTCGGATTGGCCAACACGCTGTTTAAATCAACGTCATTGCCATGCAAGTCCAACAGCCGCCCTGCAATGACAGCAAGCAACCAGAAACCGAGTACTGTTAAGGAGAAAATCTTCATCTCGCTTGTGCGTGCCTGACTCTAGGGTCCACTAAACGATAGACCACGTCTGTAAATAAATTAATGACTACATAGCTCAGTGCGACCGCTAACACGCAAGCTTGCGTCACAGGATAATCGCGCTTTTCAATACTCTCGACTAACAAACGACCAATGCCATCCCAGCTAAAAATAGTTTCTGTAATCACAGTCCCCGCTAATAAGCTGCCCATTTGCAAGCCAACAATAGTGACAATCGGTAATAAAGCAGCCCGTAACGCATGTCTAACAATCACCCTAGTTTCACTTAAGCCTTTAGCCCGAGCTGTGCGAATAAAGTCATCATTGAGCACTTCCAATAAACTAGTGCGCGTCATCCGCGTAAGGATGGCACTCAGGCCAAAGCCCAGCGTTAAGGCAGGTAGGATAATTGACGTCGGTTCATCCATACCACTCACCGGCAACCAGCCTAGCCAGACAGCAAACACCAGCATTAACATTGGCCCCAACCAAAACACAGGCATGGCTGATAGCCTGACACTGATAATCGTCACCACTAAATCCTGCCAGTGACCTGCTTTGAGTGCTGCATAAACCCCTAGTGGCACGCCAATGACAATACCAATAATGAGTGATAAGAATGCTAGTTTGATACTCGCTGGATAACGGGTTTTAAATAAATCGATAACAGGGGTTTTCGTATGAATCGACTGACCTAAGTCTCCATGCGCTAAATTATTCAAATAAGTCCCAAATTGAACCAGTAACGGTTTATTTAACCCCAACTGTTCTCGCAATGCCTCTCGGTCTGTCACGCTGGCAGAATCGCCTAGCATGACCTCAACTGGGTCGCCTGGCACTAAATGAATCAATAGAAAGGTTAACACCAGCACACCAAAGACAACGCTAATGAGATTAAGCAACCTACTAATCATGGTCGATTTGAACCGTTATCCCTACTGGCACCATATCGAACAGCGTGATCAAATCGGCATTGCGCATTCTGACGCAGCCATGCGAGCCTGCGACTGACATATCTGTACTATCCGGCGTGCCATGAATATAGACATAGCGTTGCATGGTATCAACATTACCCAAACGGTTTTTACCAAGCTCAGTGCCTGACAACCATAAAATGCGCGTCAATATCCAATCACGCCCTGGAAATTCTTTCATTAGCGCAGGCGTACAAATCTCACCTGTTTGGCGACGCCCCACGAACACAGCATGTTCTGGTGCGCCTTCGCCAATCTTTGCTCGAATAGTATGTGTGCCTAACGGCGTGCAGCCGCTATCTTTTTCACAGCCGACGCCATTAGCAGCAGTGGATACTGGAAACTGCGCTAACAATTCGCCGTCTGCATCTAAAAGCGTGAGCACTTGTGCTGCTATTGAGATATGAATATGCATAATTGCTTATTGTAGCTGACCTTTTGCCCTTTTAATCGTTTTCAAATCATCCCAATTACCATCAGCTTTAGGACGATACCCGACTATGTGCTGACGCATAGCTGCGGCTTGTCCTTCATACCACAGCGGAATGTATGGCAGCTGTTCATGAATACGTGCTGTGACAGCTTGCCAATCTTCTTGCCTCAACATCTCATCTAGCGCCAAATCAGAGTAACGCCCTCGATTAAAACCATTTGGCGGTATATAGGTGGTCCCAAACACTTTGCTATAAATCTCAGGTGTTTTGATGCCCACCCAAGTGAGACCATACAGTTGGAACTTGCCTTTTTTGACTTCCGCAAAAAAAGTGCCCCAATCAAGGCTGCGAATTTCCAACGCGATGCCTGCCGCTTTCATTTGCGCCTGCAAGATCGTCGCTAAACGCACTCGCTGCGCATCGGTGCTGGTTTTATAAACCAACTTCAGTGGTAGCGCTACACCGGCTTCTTCTAGCAGCTGTTTCGCTAATGCTGGTTGATAAGTGTACGCTTTGAGCAATGGGTTGCCTGCATAATGTTCTGGCGGCAATATCGCATCCGCCAACCGTGTATGATCCACCATCACAGCATCAATCAAGGCTTGCCGGTCAATGGCATAGGCCAGCGCTTGCCGGACTTTATGTTTAGCTAAAATAGGGTCTTGCATATTCAAACCCAGATAAGAGTAATTTGCACCCTGAGTAGTAGCGACTTTAATCCTAGGTTTCGTTTGCATATATTGAATCAACTCTGGTGGCAGGTCTCCTTGCAAGAGGTCAGCCTCGCCTCGCATTAACTTTAAGACGCGAACAGTTGGATCTTTCACTTCAATAAACGTTACTTGTTGCCCATCATCTATACGTTCCAATGTGAGTGTATTGTTCCAGCTATCAAACTTAAATACGCCATTCCCCACTGGCTGATGGACAAAGTCATGCTGTTGTGCGATTAAGCTTTTCGGCAAAATGCCAATAATCAGTTTGCTCGCAAAATGTGGGTCAACCTGCTTAAGTTTAAATTCCAATGTGTAGTGGTTGATGATTTGGATTGCACGAATATTGGCGAATTCAGCGGCGTGCGGCGAATCTGGCAATTGCTGCAAACTTTCATATGTCGCTTTTACATCGTCCGCACTTAATAATTGCCCGTCATGAAATGGCGCAAGATTTTGCTTGAGTGTGAACTGGTAGTTTTGGTCACCCAGATTTTTCCAACTAGCAATGCCTGGTACTGGTTTAGAATGATCATCAAATTCAACTAGGCGCTGGTAAATCAGTCGATTCACGCGCTCAGATGCTGCATCGGTTGCGTAACGTGGATCTAAGTTTAATGGCGCTTGTGCAATGGCAAAGCGAACCGCTTCTTTCTCCACCGATGTCGGCTGACAGCCTACCGTCAACATCACACAAGGCAAGGCAACTAATAGCAATAAAAAATGTCGATACATTGCGCCATATTTTACAGAAGAATAAGCCGCAACCTAGATTTATTCAATAGATACGTTTAAGATGCTCAACTCATACTGCGAACAGGAGGTACTGCATGACAGGGTTGATTCAACTCATTGCAAGAATATTGTTAGCACTTATCTTTATTATGGCTGGCATTGGGAAAATCATAGATCCAGCTGGCACGAGTGGCTATATGGACGCCATGGGTGTACCTAGCATCCTTTTATGGCCAACCATTGCGTTGGAATTACTTGGCGGCATCGCCATTGCTATTGGCTATAAAACATCGATAGCGGCATTTGCATTAGCCGTTTTCTCTATCGCTGCTGCCATATTATTTCACCACGACTTTGCAGATAAAATGCAAATGATTTTGTTTATGAAAAACCTTGCGATGGCAGGTGGTTTATTATTACTAGCAGTTGGCCCCACAACTGCATTCAGCTTCGATATGAAAAAGAAGAAATCTAGCTTTTTTGGAACAAAGCAATAGACTCGACATGTGCAGTGTGGGGGAACATATTAATCACCCCTGCCGCACTGAGGCGATAGCCTTTTTCATTCACGAGCACACCAATGTCACGTGCCAGAGTGGCTGGGTTACATGACACATAAACAATCGTATCAGGTGCAATGGCTGGGGTAATGGCTTGCACCAACTCATAAGCACCATCCCGCGGTGGGTCTACTAACCATTTATCAAAAGCACCTAGCGCAGCCAAGCTTCCTTCCGTCACTTTAAACAAGTCAGCCACGCCAAAGTCGACATTACTAATTTGATTCAAAGTGGCACTCTCGTGAGCACGTTCCACTAGATTTTGCAGACCTTCCAAGCCCAACACTTCTGCCCCACTGCGTGCAATCGGCAAACTAAAGTTGCCAATTCCACAGAAAAAATCTGCAATTTTTTCACCTGCTTGCGGGTTGAGCAACTGCATTGCACGGCGAATCATCACTTGGTTAATCTTTGGGTTCACCTGTGTAAACTCGTTTGGCTTAAACGGATAAGTTAAATCAAACTCAGGCAGGCTATATTGTAGTTGCGTCCCATCTAAAGGATAAAACGGCTTAATCGTGTCAGGACCTTTGGTTTGCGTCCATATTTGTACCGCATGCGTATCAGCAAATGTTTTTAAAATACTTTCATCCTCGGTAGATAAGGCTTGCATAATGCGGAAGATTAATACCACCACATCACCTTCACCCACGGCCACCTCAATTTGTGGAATATCATCACGTAAAGAGAGTGTCAGAATCATCTCTTGCAATGGTTTAATCAGTACCGACACGGCAGGCACCAACACTTCGCATGAATCCATATCCGACACATAGCGTGTGCCTTTTTCATTAAAGCCCACTAAAACACGTTCTTTTTTATAGACATGCCGCACACTTAAACGCGCTTTGTGTCGATAACCCCATGTGGGGCCCATCAGCGGTGACAAGATATTATCCGCTTTCGCTTTACCGATATGTTTGATATTATTTTCTAATAGTCGCTGTTTAGACGCAATTTGACCGACAAAATCATAATGTTGTAATTTACAACCGCCGCAATACCCAAAATACTTACATTGCGGCGCAACGCGTAAACTTGACTGTTTCAACACCTCAGCTACATTAGCAAAAGCATAGTCCTCTTTGCTACGAGTAACTTGATAGGTAACCTTTTCCTTCGGTAAAGCGCCATCAATAAAAATAGCTTTTCCATCGACGTGTGCAACTCCTCGACCTTCTTGGTCTAAGGACTCTACGATGATCGGGGGAGATATTTCTGCAGGGGCTTGTTTTGCTCGGTTTCTGTTTCGTTTTCTTGCCATCGGCGTATTTTAACTGAATTGTTATATGCTTTTGGCAAAATAATGCCATCACCATTATATAAAGGAGTACATTATGAAATTATATAGCTCACTCGTTGGCCTATTACTACTAAGCTTATCGGCAAACCTGACGTTAGCAGCACCAGCGCAGCAAACACCACAAGGGATTCGCTATATGGCAGGTGGTATTGGTGATGAAGAAGTGGCATTGCTTAAGCAACACCAGAAAGCGTTTAATTTGCACTTATTATTCTCTAAAGGAGAGTCAGGTGAAGCAGTCCCCAATGTCAATGTCAGCATCTACAACATGGAGGGGAAGTTAGTATTCCGACTGCTTGAAACATTACCAAGGCTAAACATCCAATTGCCTACGGGTCGTTACGCTATTGTCGCCAGTTTACTTGGCGAGAAACAAAGCCATCGGTTTACACTGAAAGAGGAAGAAACAAAAAGAGTGATTTTGAATTGGAAAGATCCATCTACTGATGAATAAGTTAGCCTGTGTGTTTAGCCGCGCAGTATTAGGCCCAAGCTTTCAAATAAGCATCCCAATGCACACCAGAGTAACTCTCAATTGTTTCTTTCACCAGCGCCACTTCCTTTTCGTATGCAGCTTGCGTTAAATATCCGCGCATCAGTTGAAAGCGCAAATAAACCAAATGCGTGTTTGCCACGTCAGTTTCGCAGTAATCGCGGATATCTTTCAGCTTTCCATCTTTAAACGCATCCCAAACTTTACTGCCATCCATGCCTAACTTGCCTGGAAAGCCACAGAGCTTAGCTAAGTCATCTAGCGGAGCATTAGCGCGTGGACTATACATTGCCATCACATCCATTAAATCTAAATGGCGCATATGGTACCGACTGATATAATTATTCCATTTAAACTCTTTATCATCTTGGCCTAAATCCCAATAGCGGCTGGCATTCACACCATGCATCAAACCTCGGTAATGCAAAACGGGCAGATCGAAACCACTACCATTCCATGAAATAATTTGCGGGGTATATTTCTCAATACCATCAAAAAAGCGTTGAATGACTTCTGCTTCGCTAGACTCTTCTTCGCCTAGTGTCCAAATCCTAAATTGATCGCCTTGGCGTAAAGCGCATGAAATCGCACAAATTTTGTGAAGGTGTAACGGTAAGAATTCAGTGCCTTTTTCTTGTCGGCGTTGATGTAATGCTAAATTGACAACATCTTCATCACTAGCATCTGTTGGCAGGTCGAGCAAGGTTCGCAAGCCTTGCGCGTCTGGAATCGTTTCAATATCAAAGACTAAAGTAGGTGTCATAGCCGATAGGATACAATAAACCGCCTGATACAGCCATGTTGGGATTATCCTATCGGCTATGACACCTTATTTAAGGTTGCGTATATGCCTACACGGTCTTAAACCGTTACTGTTTCACGCATATTAGCTTGTGCAGCTTCCGCTCTTTTTAATGTCTCGTCATCTGCTTTATGAATTCGAACTGGCATCAACATTTCATCACCAGAATACATAATCATGGCATGACCAACAGGCTCGTTAGAATCCACAGGGGTAAATTTACCAAAGCCATACTTGCCATTTCGAATCACTTGCCAAGCACCTCTCGGTTCTGCAAATTCTGGTTTCGAAAATTGACGCCTAAGCTCTGTTGTCGGCACACTCATTAAAGCATAATCTTTCTCTTCACCCATCACGGACCAATTCGGTTCATTGTCATTATCTGTTTGGGCTAATTGGAAAAGATACCACTCGTCGTCATAAACTAATTGAAAAATACTTTGGATACCGCCAGTGCTGGCGTTTAAGATGAAGTAGAGGCCTTCATCATCAAGGGTAATGGCTTTGCCATAGGTTGGTAAATTAATCACATTGCTCGTCATAAAAACTCCCTGTGCTTAATCTCAGTTCCCATTGAACCAAGTTAAATTCAGTCTAGCGCAGGTTTGTATCAATCCAAGCTAGAAACAAGCATAGGTTAATGTGTTAATTCATGGTAAACGCCATCATTACGTTAAGAGGCTGATGCCGTTTGGTGTAGATGCACATCCATTTGTGGGTATGGAATGTTAAGTCCTTCTTTAGAAAAGGTTTTATAAATGTTTTCATTCATCTCAAAAAACACAGGCCAGTAATCCTCGGCTTTCACCCATGCTCTAACAGCAAAGTTAACGGCGTTATCACCAAGCTCAGAAACAGCAATCATCAGTTCTGGCTCTTTTAAGATTCTGTTATCCTGCTCACATAATGCTTGAATTACTTGCTTCGCCTTATCAACATCATCGCCATAAGCAATACCAACGGTCCAGTCTACGCGTCGTTCCTTTTCTGTAGAGAAATTCACCATCGATGAATTAGATAACTCGCCATTAGGAATAATCACTGTCTTATTATCAGGCGTTTTCAATACCGTATTAAACACCTGAATTTCTGAAACAATCCCCATATAACCTTGCGCGTCGATAAAATCGCCTACTTTAAATGGCCTGAATATCAGAATCATTGCGCCACCAGCAAAGTTCTGCAAGGTTCCACTTAACGCCATACCAACAGCCAATCCAGCTGCACCCAATACGGCAATAAAAGAAGTCATTTGGATCCCCAGCATACTTAGCACACTGATAACCAACATGACTTTCAATAGCATATTCACGATACTGATCAGAAAAGACTTCAGTGTTTCATCAACATCTCTACTCTCAATATTGCGCGCAACAGCCCGTGTAATGGCCTTAATGACCCAAAGACCAAGAATCAATACAACAATAGCCGCTACCAGCCTAGGGCCGTAATCCAGCGTGAGTACTGTAATTTTTTCCATCATGACTGCTAAATCCATTAATTCACTTTCTAACGATTATCTTTCGATTAATTGCGGCACGCGTTCCAGCGCATTATTTTTTAACCCACCCGCCTTTACCTTGGAAATACCAACCGCTTTTTGCTTTATCAATCCAGCGTCCTGCAAAAGAATCACGAATACCGCTCTCCCATTCAGGGTGGCCATTGGCCACTGCAATTTCTTTGTACAATTTGCCACGATCAGCATTTTCTGCAGCAACAAGCTGATTAATACCCTGTCGATGCTTCAATGGCACCGCTTTAGCATCTCGTATTGCAATCATGCCATTTTTTGTTAAACCCACTGCACCACTTTGGTAATGCGGGGCTAATTGATTGTGACGCTTTTGCATACTGCTTTTGAGCGCATTGATTGCGGGGGTGTTGATTTCTAAATTCGGTGCAGCCTGCGCAAGACCAGTCAATACAAAAGCAAAAACTAGGTAAGCACTTAATAATATTTTCTTCATGTTCTTCCTTTTACTTCTCTGCAGGCGTTTCTGCATTCGTGTTTTCTTGGGCTGCAGCGTCATCCTCTGCTTCACCTTGTTTCAATTGCCAGACATCATCAATAATTTCATCCGCGACTTCTTGTGCCGCCGCCGCTGGGAAATAAATATTAATGGTGACGCATGCCGTTAAAAAGGCAGCTAGCAACAAGATTAAACTGTTTCGTTTCATTATCTATCCTTCATACACCTACTCGACAATCACTTCCGTATTGCGATCGGTAATCCGTTTTATGCGGGCAATCAAATCTGACAAACTGACTTTTTTAGTATAGCCATTGACGTTCACTGCAGGAATACCGCTACCCTTAACGATTATATACCCGCCTTCGGTTGACGCCACACCGCCCATGTTGCACACATCTTGCCGCAACTGACAGCTAATGCCAATCTTTTCATAATTAAACTCATCAAAGAATCGTAAAAATGTGCGTTGCAAGGCTGCGGCAGTCCCTTGCCCACCTAGTGAGGCGATATTCTCAACAGCACGTTGTGATATTTTCTTTCTTTGCTCATTCTCATTCGTCTCTAGTGAAGCATCAAACTGCACTACTTTCCAGTTTTCTAATACCAAGTCCTTCACATCACCATCCAATTGGCCTTCAATAGCACCGAAGCTATAAGTCCGTGTGAGTTCGCCCAAGTCTAAATTTCGTACGGTTAAGTCAGCATACAATTTAGGCACCACCCCTAAAGGGTCATCAATACGCAAATTGTTCATCCCCACTTTGCCATTAAACATATTAAACGTCATGGCACCATCCATATTGAGTTGCTTATTAGCATACGTCACTAATGGCACTTCTCCTGAAATCTGCCCCTTCATCTCCGGCCAGCCTAAGGCCTTACTAAATTGATTCAAATCGACAGGGGTTAAATTCATACGCAAGTGCCAAAACCAATTCTCACCTAACCAAGCAGCTGAAACTTCCTTAAAATTCAGCGCACCATTGAATACGGGCAAGGTGAGTGTCGGTGCGGTTAAAGCATAACGGTTCACTTCTGCATTCAGCTTGGTTTTGCCCAGCGGCATATCCAGCAAAAAGCCACTCGCATAATCTAAAGAAATGTTTTGCGGCACATCATAATCCCAAGGGATATGTGCATTCATCTGTTTAAAAGAAAACTTGCCGTTTTGGTCTTGGATATTGGCATTTTCCAAATTCAACTCAAAACTAGTTGGCTGCAATTGTTGCATTTCAAACTGCCAATTCGCTTTGCCGGAAACCAATAAATTACCGAATGCAGAACGCTCTAGCTTGGGTTTTAGAACCAAGGTGTACAAACCGTTAAAGTCTACATCTTTCGCACTGACTTTAACATCTTCCAGCACTTTTGTTTTGGTGTTGATTTGCGCTGCAGCTTTAATCTCTCCAACTGTTTTTACTTTAAGGCTCGCCTCTTCCACCTTGATAAGCTCCTCGGTAAAAGCCCCTTTCGCTTCCAACACATTACCAGCATCACCAAAATAGTATGGTTGCCAAAACACCTCACCTTGGTCCCAACTCAGCTTACCGTCCCACTGCCAAAGCGCACCTGCGCGTTTTGCCGTTAATTGTAAATCGCCAATGAGCCCATCGCCTGCATGCAAGCCAGCGGCATCGCTAAAGTCGGCGCCATTAAACAAAACATCTAATGAGAATTGGTCCCTGAGCTTTGCAATATGCAATGAAAAAGGCGCTTGAATAATTTCAGATTCAAGTTGTCCATCAAAACAATCAATATAACCAACTTGCTCACTAAATAGCGTGCCGCAGCTCAGTTTGAACGGCATAAAGTTAGGCTCATTTTGTGGCTTAACTGCAGCACTGAGTTTTAACTTCGGTTTTTTACCTTTTAAATCAACATGAAACTTCGCATCTTTTAACTGCCCAACCGGCGAATCAACTGACTCAACACTAATCTCTATGGTTGACACTGCATGTGCCATATGACTTAACAGCAAAAGCAAGAGTGCTGACCATGTTTTGCAGATTAATTTGATTGTTTTGCCACGCAACATTATCGGCCGCCGACATACTTAGGCTGGAAAAACACCCGAAGAAAGATAACGGTCACCGCGATCACAGACGATGCTCACAATGACTGCATTTTCAACCGTTTTAGATAACTGCAGGGCAGCATAAAGTGCACCACCACTGGAAATACCGGCAAAAATGCCCTCCTCCGTCGCCAACTTCCTTGCTGTATTTTCTGCTTGTTGTTGATTCACTGTGATGACATCATCTAGTCTGCTTCGGTCAAAAATTTCTGGTAAATATGCCTCCGGCCATTTGCGAATGCCTGGAATACGCGAACCTTCTGCAGGCTGCACGCCAACTATTTGCACATCAGCATTTTGCTCTTTGAGAAAGCGTGATGTCCCCATGATGGTACCAGTGGTTCCCATACTAGAGACAAAGTGGGTCACTTTACCTTCTGTATCGCGCCAGATTTCTGGGCCTGTGCCTTCATAATGCGCGAGTGGATTATCCATATTACCAAACTGATCCAATACCACACCTTCGCCTTCCGCTTGCATCTTCATCGCCACATCACGCGCGAGCTCCATACTGCCATCAGCAGGCGTTAATACCAATTCCGCACCATAGGCTTTCATGCTTTGTTGGCGTTCAATCGTTTGGTTCTCAGGCATAACTAGAATCATGTGATAGCCACGCATCGCGGCTACCATGGCAAGTGCGATACCGGTATTGCCACTAGTGGCCTCGATTAACGTATCACCCGGCTTAATATCGCCACGTGCTTCAGCACGCGTAATCATGCTATGTGCAGGCCTGTCTTTTACCGAGCCTGCAGGGTTATTCCCTTCCAGTTTCAATAAAATAGTATTCGTCGTTTTGCCTTGCATTCGCTGCAAAGCGACCAATGGGGTATTGCCGACAAAGTCGTTAATCGTTTTCATTATTTGTTTAATTTTAATAAGTAAATTGCATAAGCAGCAAATGCAGCAAAGCTAATAAGCGCTAATTGGGGTAATGTAAGGCCCAAAAATGTCCAATCAATTGCGGCGCAATCCCCCGTGCCACGAAAGAGTAATTTAAACGCTTTTTCAAGCGGGAAGTTTTCAAACATATAGTCAAAGCCAACACCACAATCCGCAATCATGCTTTCTTTATTCGCTTGCAGATACCAATGGCGGATGGCAACGCCTGCACCTCCCAAGGCAATCAAGACTTTCAATCCAGTAAACAATTTTTTTAGTAAGCTTGCTGGAGGAATAAATGCTGAGATAAAAAATACCACGCCCATACCCATAAAAACCATGCGTTGTGTGATGCATAAGGGGCAAGGCTCTAGTTCGTATTGCGTTTGAATCACTAGCGCTAATGCCACAAGACCAAAGCAAGCAACAAAGCCTAGTAAGTAGCCTGTCTTGCCTTTTAAAAAATCAACCATACTTTTATCCCTTAAAAAATACTGAAAGCAATATCATGAATATGAATTGTAATAGATAATAACGTCTATGACAGATTATGACAGCGTATCCTCACAAAAAATTCTCAGCGTCACAGCATTAAACCGCATGGCGCGTGAAGTTTTGCAAAACAGCTTTCCTTTGTTTTGGATAGCAGGTGAAATCTCTAACTTCACCCGCGCTGCAAGCGGCCATTGGTATTTCTCCTTGAAAGACGATAAAGCACAAGTGCGTTGTGTGATGTTTAAAGGCCGCAACAGCTACGTTGATTTTATGCCGCGCGAAGGCGATCAAGTTGAGGCTCGTGCAACTGTTACGGTTTACGAAGCACGTGGGGACTTTCAATTAACTGTCGAATTTATCCAGCAAGCTGGCTTAGGTGATTTATTTGAAGCATTCGAAAAGTTAAAACTGAAACTACAGCAAGAAGGTTTGTTTGATGCTGACTTAAAACAAGCCATTCCTGAATATGCGAAAACCATTGGCATTGTGACATCCCCAGATGCCGCGGCTTTACATGATGTGCTAACAACGCTAAAAAGACGTAATCCAAACACGGCGATTATCATTTATCCCACACCTGTACAAGGTAAAGGCGCTGCAGATAAAATTGCAGCAGCCATTCAACTCGCACAGCAACGACAAGAAGTGGACACACTCCTCATCTGTCGTGGTGGTGGCAGCATGGAAGACTTATGGCAATTTAACGAAGAGGTTGTCGCACGTGCCATTGCAGCTTGCAACATCCCAACCATCAGCGGTGTCGGGCATGAAACAGACTTCACCATATGCGACTTTGTTGCCGATGTCAGAGCTGCCACACCAACAGCCGCGGCTGAGTTAGCCTGTGCAGATAGTACCCACATCAAACGAACACTGATAAACCTCACACAACACCTGAATCGTCAGGTGACATTGCGGCTAAACCAAGAAGCTCAAAAACTAGATTATCTTAGCCGGCGCCTTATTTCACCTTCGCAAAAACTGACTGTACAAATGGATCACACAAAAGCGTTATCACAACGTATTCATTTTGCGATGCAACAACAGTTAAAGCGGCATCAGCAGTACTACACGCAGCTCAAATCTAGCCTCGAGCAACTCAGCCCAACGGCAGTGCTTTCCAGAGGCTATGCCATTGTGTCGAAAGATAATAAAACTATCACTAATAGTGAACAGTTAGCAACAGGCGACCAGTTGCAAGTACAGTTCCATATTGGCGAGATAGAAGCTGAAGTTGTAAAAAAAGATTAAACTAGCTTAGATATCATCTCAACTTCAACCATTCAACACATACGTGCGTTAATATAAGCATTGTGTTTTAACGAATTAAAGTGAGGTGTATTGATGAAAAAAATACTTTCAATCTTAATTGCGTCGCTAGCATTACAAATTGGCAGCTGTGCGACCACAACAAATAGCAGTGTTTCTGGTGTCGAACGTTCTCAATTTTTAGTGCTCCCCGCTGCAACAGTCGACAAAATGTCTGCGCAGGCTTACTCAGAAACCCTGACTAAGGCAAAGAAGAAATCGACTTTAAATGTTGATCGAGCCATGTATAACCGCGTTAATACTATTTCGCAACGGCTGATCAAGCAAGTCGGCGTCTTCAGAGCAGACGCCACCAAGTGGAACTGGGAAGTTAACGTGGAGAAAAATGACCAGCTCAATGCTTACTGTATGCCCGGCGGTAAAATCATGGTCTTTTCTGGCCTAGTGGAAAAAATTAAAGCCACGGATGATGAGTTAGCCGCGGTGATTGGTCATGAGATTGCCCATGCATTACGTGAGCACGGTCGAGAACGCATGTCGCAAGCTTATGTACAGCAGTTTGGCTTGCAAGCCTTAGCTGCTGCTGCAGGTGGCGGTGCCGTAGGCACTGCAGCTGTGAAAGGCGCTGGCTTAGGCAGTCAACTATTCTTTGCGTTACCCAATGGGCGTGAGCAGGAACGTGAATCCGATAGAATCGGCCTAGAGCTAGCTGCACGTGCTGGCTATAATCCCGATGCAGCAGTGACATTGTGGCAAAAAATGAGTGCCGGCAACAAGGGCGCACCACCCGAGTTTCTAAGCACCCATCCAGCGAGTGCCAATCGGATTGCTGATTTAAAAGCCCTTGCTCCTAAAGTGCGTCCATTATATAAAGCAGCAAAAGCTAAGAGATAAAACATACTTTCTTAAATTGATAAAGCGCACTTGAACGAACAAGTGCGCTTTATTTTTTATGCTTTAATTTCCAGATTTTTTAATAGTCGCACTGTTTGAGTTAAAATAGCGCCTTTATTATTTCTTTAATATTCACTCTATTTTTTGGAATTTTTATGGACTCACGTCAAAGTATTATTGAAGCGGCTTTTGAAGACCGTGCAAACATCAACCCTGCTAATGCGCCCGCTGATATCAAATCAACAGTTGAAAGCGTACTGGCTGACCTAGACTCAGGCACACTGCGTGTGGCCTCTCGTATCGGCGATAGCCAAGATTGGGAAGTGCACCAA
>SPJO01000027.1 GCA_006844635.1 Methylophilaceae bacterium
AGGTTCGACAGGTGAAAACTTCG
The DNA here is from genome assembly GCA_006844635.1 of Methylophilaceae bacterium. Classification (GTDB taxonomy): domain Bacteria; phylum Pseudomonadota; class Gammaproteobacteria; order Burkholderiales; family Methylophilaceae. Next base: position 24 of record SPJO01000027.1, read on the forward strand.
CGGCGGGTATGAGTGGCGGTATCGCTTATATTTATGATGTTGATGGTACGTTTGATCAACACTGTAATATGAGCATGGTAAGTCTAGAAAAAGTCTTGCCAGCTGAAGCAGACTTAGGCGAGACAAAACACCAAGGGCAAGCAGATGAGACGCTGTTAAAAGGCATCATCGAGAACCATGCTAAGTACACCGACAGCCCTCGCGCTAAAGAAATTTTAGCTGATTGGGATAATGCACGTGAGAAATTTGTGAAGGTATTCCCAAATGAATATAAACGTGCACTAACTGAATTAGCAGCAGCATCGACTAAGACAGCGGCTTAAATAAAGAATTAGGAAGATAATAATGGGTAAAGTAACTGGATTCATGGAATTTGAGCGATTGTCCGAAGGCAATCTACCTGTCAAAGACCGCGTGCAAAACTATAAAGAGTTTGTTTTACATCTGACAGATGACGCTGCAAAACAGCAAGGCGCGCGTTGTATGGATTGCGGCATTCCATTCTGTACAACGGGTTGTCCGATTAACAATATCATCCCAGATTGGAATGATTTGGTTTATCACCAAGATTGGGATAATGCGATTAATGTGCTGCACTCAACCAATAACTTCCCAGAGTTTACTGGTCGTATTTGTCCAGCACCTTGTGAGGCAGCTTGTACGCTCAACATTAATGATGATGCCGTCGGCATTAAATCGATTGAGCATGCCATTATTGATAAAGCATGGGATAACGACCAAGTTCATCCACAAATTAACCCTAACAAGACAGGCAAAACAGTTGCTATCGTTGGTTCAGGCCCTGCGGGTTTAGCTGCTGCGCAACAGTTGGCGCGTGCTGGTCATGCGGTTACTGTGCTAGAAAAGAACGACCGTATTGGCGGGTTATTACGTTATGGTATTCCAGACTTTAAATTGGAGAAGTCGAATATTGACCGACGTATGGATCAAATGAAAGCAGAAGGCGTCACGTTTAAGACAAATCAATACGTTGGCGAAAATGTTAAGGCTGACGATGTTTTAAAAGAATATGATGCCGTTGTGTTGGCTGGTGGTGCTGAGCAACCACGTGATTTACCAGTGCCAGGTCGTGAATTAGATGGCGTACACTTTGCGATGGATTTCTTAAGAGGTAACAATAAAGCCGTTGCTGGTGATGATGTGCCGGATCAAATTAAAGCAACTGATAAACATGTGATTGTAATCGGGGGTGGTGATACGGGTTCTGACTGTGTGGGGACTTCTAACCGTCATGGCGCAGCTAACATTACGCAGTTCGAACTTATGCCTCAACCACCGGAGCAAGAAAATAGATCACTAACATGGCCAAACTGGCCGATTAAAATGCGTACTTCTAGCTCGCATGAAGAAGGTGCCGATCGCGATTGGTCAATTGCGACAAAAGAACTGATTGGTGAAAATGGCCAATTAACTGGCTTAAAGGCAGTACGCTTAGAGTGGGAAGGCCGCAATATGAAGGAAATCCCAGGTTCTGAATTTACGATTAAAGCGGACCTTGTCTTTTTAGCCATGGGTTTTGTTTCGCCAATTCAAAAAGTGCTCGATGCTTTTGGTGTTGAGAAAGATGGGCGTGGCAATGCATTAGCGACAACAGATGGTGAAGGTTGTTATAAAACTAGCGAGGATAAAGTGTTCGCAGCAGGAGATATGCGCCGTGGTCAATCGCTAGTCGTTTGGGCGATTCGCGAAGGTCGTCAATGTGCACGTGAAGTAGACGAGTTCTTAATGGGCTCTTCTACACTACCGAGATAAGCAACACGTTTAAAAATAAAGGATACAAAGTACAGCTTTGTGTCCTTTTTTATTAGGTGAAAATGATGGAATTACAAAACGATACTTTTTTACGCGCACTTAATCGTGAAGCGACTGACTACACACCAGTATGGATGATGCGCCAAGCTGGGCGCTATTTACCAGAATACAAAGCTACACGAAAAGATGCTGGTAGCTTTATGGATTTATGTCGTAATGCACAGTTTGCGACTGATGTGACCTTGCAGCCTTTAGATCGTTACCCATTGCTTGATGCTTCAATTCTATTTTCTGACATTCTAACAATCCCTGATGCGATGGGTTTGGGCTTGTCTTTTGAGGCTGGCGAAGGCCCACGGTTTGCCAAGGTCTTACAAGAAGAAGCGGATATTAAGAAACTAGCAGTGCCAGATATGAGTGATCTGCAATATGTATTTAATGCGGTCACTAGCATCCGCAAAGCATTGAATGGTCGTGTGCCACTCATTGGTTTTTCTGGTAGTCCGTGGACGTTAGCTACTTATATGGTGGAAGGTAAAGGCGGTACAGATTTCTTAAATACAAAAAAAATGGCTTATGCGCGGCCTGAGTTGTTACATCATATTTTAGAAACGAATGCACAAACGATTATTCAGTATTTGAATGCACAAATTGAAGCCGGTGCACAGGCGGTGATGATTTTTGACTCATGGGGTGGTGCACTATCACACCATGCTTATGAAGAATTCTCATTGAACTATATGAAGAAAATCATCGCTGGTTTAACAAAACAAGCTGATGGCCGTAAGGTACCATGTGTGATGTTTACTAAAGGTGGTGGTTTGTGGCTTGAAGCACAAGCTGAAGCTGGTGCTGATGCATTGGGTTTAGATTGGACGGTTGATATCGGCCAAGCACGTAGTCGTGTGGGCAATCAAGTTGCCTTACAAGGGAATTTAGATCCAGCGATCTTATTATCAACGCCAGCAGCGATTGAAAAAGAGGTCGCACGTATTCTCGCTAGTTATGGCCAAGGAAATGGCCATGTCTTTAACTTGGGACATGGTATTACGCAGTGGACAGACCCAGAAAATGCAGGCGCATTCCTAGAAGCTGTACGCAAGCATAGCCTGCAATACCACCAATAATCCAGTCGCAAATATTGCGGAGAAAAAAACGGCTCAATCAAGAGCCATCTCAGTCGAGGTGCGTTAACACCTCTAGTTTACAAACTTAAACTTTTTGAATGTTTGAAGCTTGTTTACCTTTTGGTCCATCAGTAACGTCAAAAGTTACTTTTTCGTTTTCTTTCAAACTTTTGTAACCGCTATCAACGATTGCTGAGAAGTGAGCGAATAAATCGTCACCACCTTCGTCTGGAGTAATAAATCCAAAACCTTTTGAATCGTTAAACCATTTTACTGTTCCTGTTGCCATGTTATATATCTTTCATACTTTAAATAGGGAGGCACCCTGAAAACTTGGGTTTTAAAATCTAATGCCTAACTGACTTAAAATTGAAAAATCCAACGCCTAAGTACGCTTTGTACACGCTAATTCAGATAAAAACAAGGGAAATAACGACTTTTTTTCAATAAAAACGCCAAAATAATGGTTTTTTTGGTGTTTTTGTTGCTAAACGTGTCATCTGAGCCTATACTGCTGCGTTATTATATATGAGCAACATATAAAGATTTTGGAGACAGTATTTGGCTAAAGAAGAGTTAATTGAGATGAATGGCGTGGTAACTGAAGTGTTACCTGATTCGCGCTATCGCGTGACATTAGAGAATGATCACAAACTAATCGCTTATGCAGGCGGTAAAATGAAGAAAAATCACATTCGTATTCTTGCAGGTGATAATGTGACATTAGAATTATCACCATACGACATTAATAACGGTCGTATTACATTCAGACATATTGAACCAGGTAGTAATAACTTTACACCTCGTAAAAGAAGGTATTAATCTTTTAGTTTAAAAGATGATGAAAAAAAGCTCCGAAAGGAGCTTTTTTAGTTTGTGCTTGTAGCATAGATGTTAAGGCATCATCCGTTTCATGGTGTCATCTTTATCAATAAACTTATGCTTTAAGGCACCTATGATATGTACCACTAGGATGACGAGCAATAATAGACCTGTCATTTCATGGGCTTCATAAAAGCCCTCTCTTAAACCTTTGTCGTCTAAGCCAGAGAATAGTTTGATGCCAAACCATTTAACTCCATATTTACTGGCAATCGACATAATCAAACCCGTGACAGGAATAGCCACCATTAATAAATAGAGTAAATGGTGTGCGCCAGTCGAAAGTTTACGTTCCCATGCTTTATAACTAGCCAGTGGTGCTGGTGGTTTATGACCAATACGCCAGAGTATTCTTAAGACAATCAGTCCGAGTAATGTGATGCCAATCGATTTATGTAGGTTGTAGTAAAACGCTCTTGGTGATTCTTCTTTTGCTAACTCCCAAGTAACAATACCCCAATTAAATAAGTCATAGCTCATTTGCTTAGGTGCTTCTTTAGGTAGGTCTGTCATAAACCATCCAAAGGCAAACATGCCCAAAATGCCGAATGCAATTAGCCAATGTAATATAACTGCAGTTTTGGTATAACGATCACTCATCTATTTCTCCTTATTCATGCTATTTTAGTTATTATGCTATGTGACAATCATCACAACGAAATTTTTTTCTAACGATTAATATTCTAGCTGGAAATTTTAGAAAGAGGTGACTTATGAAAGTTTTAATGAAAATGCTTATGCTGCTATGTCTTGTGAGCTGCGGGCAAACAGAAACAGTAGCCAGTGGCACAAGCTTTTTAAAGGACATTGGTGATGGTATTTATGTGCACCATGGTGAGCATTTAGATATTGATGAGGGTTACCAAGGCGATATTGCAAACTTAAGTGTCGTTGTTGGGAGCAAGGGTGTCGGCGTGATTGATACTGGCGGCAGTTTTAAAGTCGGTCAACAATTACGGATGGCGATTAAAGAAATCACTGACTTACCCATTTTGTTTGTTGTGAATACGCATGTGCATCCTGACCATATTTTCGGTAATGCGGCATTTATAGAAGATAAGCCACAATTTGTCGGTCACGAAAAATTGGGTGAAGCCATGAAGTTACGTGAAGATAGCTATGCCAACATCAATGAGACGTTATTGGGTCAAGATGCTAAAGGTAGTGATATTGTTGTGCCGACTCTGGCGGTTAAAGACAAATTGGAATTAGACTTGGGTGATAGAAAGTTAGAGATAACGGGCTATGCGGTAGCGCATACCAACACGGATATTACGGTGATAGATTCGAAAACAAAGACACTGTTTACAGGTGACCTATTGTTTGCAGAACGCACACCAGTGTTAGAAGGTGATATTAAAGGCTTGATTTCAGCATTGGAAACGCTCAAAACTTATGATGTTGCTCAAGTTGTACCGGGCCATGGGCACGAAGCAAAAGATTGGAAGGGGTCAATTAATAATGAGTTACGTTATTTGAATTTACTATTAACTGATATTCGAGCCGCGATTGAGAATGATGTCAGTTTAGAAGAGGCGATGGAAACGGCTGCAGCTAGTGAGAGAGACAAATGGGAGTTGTTTGATGTAGCCAATAGAAGAAATGTGAATATCCTTTATCCCGCGCTAGAGTGGGAATAAAAAAAGCGGCCTAGGCCGCTTTTTTAACATCTTAATGATATTAGCTTTTCATATTATCGACACTACATGCTGTTTGTGGGTGTACGCTAAGTAATAACATACCACCTGCAATACCGACATATAAGAAGAAAACTTCAGGTATCACACGGCCTAAAACAAAAGCTAAGAATAGCGCTAATACCGCTAAAATACGTGCGAACAATTGTGTTTTGAAACCAACTAATAAACCTAGGCCAGCTACTATTTGTACTAGGATTAAGATTGGTGCAAAAATCGCTGGTAAGCCAAATTGACCGAGCGTTACTTGATATTGCACATAACCGTCTGGGCTACTCATAATCGTGCTCAAGCGCAAAAAAACGAGACCTAAAAAAACAATTGCGAGCATGATTCTCGCGGCTGCTGTTTGATACTTCATTACCCCACCCCTTAAAAAAATTCACATATTAAAATGATGCATGCATAATGCCTGTAAGCGTTATTGACTGCAAGCATTTCAACTTTGAGACCTGAATTCTATATTAAACACGTTACTTGGTCGACTCATGAGCAAGCATTAAGGAGCATCCGAGAGCAAGTCTTTGTCGTGGAGCAACATGTGCCCGAAGCGTTAGAGTGGGATGGCGATGATGCGACAGCAGCACACTTGTTAGCATATGACCAGCAACAGCAAGCGATTGCCTGTGCCCGCTTAATAGAGACTGGTAGCATTGGACGGATGGCAGTGGTAAAAGCATGGCGTGGTAAAGGCGTCGGCCAAGCTTTGTTAACCGAAGCGATTACTTACTTCCAGCAGCGTGGTTGTCAGAAAATCACATTATCTGCACAGCAACATGCGATCTCATTCTACGAGCAAGTAGGCTTTATAGTGTGCAGTGATTTGTATCTGGATGCTAATATTTTGCATGTTGATATGCAACTAAATATTTAAGTCAGATTATTAAGATTGTATAATCGTATAATTCGATAACAATTCAGAGAATTTAAGGGTTATACATGTCAAAAATCGTTTTTAAAGCTGGTGAAGCAACGTTATATACAGAAGGTAAAGATACATCAGCAGCAATGCCTGAAATTTTAATTGGTGCGGTCGACGGGCCCGTTGGTCAAGCTTTCGCCAACCTGATGCAACAAACCAAAGGCCACACGGCTATGTTCGCCGTTCGCGATTTAAATCAAATGGTGCGCCCTGTTTGCATGACAGTACCAAAAGTCACGCTGAAAGATGCAGCGAATATTGATTTGTTTGGCGGTATCGTTCAAGCAGCAACAGCTGATGCGATTTTAGACTGTGTGATTGAAGGGATTATTCCAAAAGATCAGGTGAATGATTTATGCATTATCAGCTTAGTTTGGATTGATCCAGGTGCGGCAACAGATGCTAACTTAGATAAGAAAGATATGTACAAAAATAATTACGAAGCTACCAAGCTTGCGATTAAACGTGCATTAAATGACGAGCCAAGCATTGACGAGTTGATTGCAAATCGTCAAAAAATCAAACACTGCATGTGGGAAGATAGCTGGGACCAAGACTAATTTTAGGTTTATACTTTAAATAGAAGTTAAGTGGGAGACAATTATGGATGACCATAATGTATGTAAAGAAGCGTTTGATAAGCTTTGTGAAGATGTCAATGTAGGCTCTAGTGCGGAAATTAAAGAGTCAGATTACTGGCTATTTGAACTAGGTTTTCGCTCAGCGATTGAAGAGCTACTCAATATCGCCGATGCTGGTCAACAAAGTCGGAAGTTTGTATCGCCGCGTTTTCAAATGCTGGCAGAACGTATTTTGGATTCCCGCCCACATTAATTAAAAAAGTAGCTTAGGCTACTTTTTTATTATCTTGTTTGAGAGCAGACTCATGCGTGCACAACGTATTTCTATTTTTCAATACCTTATTCTATGTTTTACGGTGCTTTTTCTTGCGGGCTGTGGCGAGCAAGAAAAGCTTGCTGCAATCCCAGCGGGTACTACCGTGCTCATTTTAGGCGATAGCCTGAGTTACGGAACTGGGGCGGGTAAAGGGCAAGACTACCCGAGTTTATTAGCCCAAGCCAGTGCTTGGCAGATCATTAATGCAGGTGTGCCCGGTGATACGAGTGCACAAGGTTTAGCGCGTCTGCCAGCGTTGCTAGATATACATCAGCCAGAGGTATTAATGGTTGAGCTGGGCGGCAATGACTTTCTCAAAAAAGTGCCAGAGAGTCAGACAATTACTAACCTTAAAACCATTATTCAAACAGGAAAAGCGAGCGGCGCCTCTGTCGTACTGATTGCCATCCCAGATTACCAGCCAGTTAAAGCGGCATTGGGTGGCTTGGAAGACCACGCGTTGTACGCGGACATTGCAGAAGAAATGCAAGTCCCATTAATTGAGGATATGTTTAGTAGCGTACTTAGTGATAATGGCTTAAAAGCCGACTATGTACACCCGAATGCAGCTGGTTATCAGCGAGCAACACAAAGTTTACGACAATCACTTGAGGCTTTTGGCTTATTGCAATCAACGCAGAAATAAAGCTGTGAGTGAAACGTGACTGGTGGATTAAAACCTAATCAACAAGCCTAAACCCGTGCCGAACTCTGAGTGCTCTTTAACGATAAAGTCCATTTGTTTATTAATGGTATAGCCGAGCATTGCTGCCCACTCTTCTTTATCTTCAGTATCGTACTGTGCTTCTAAGTGCATATGCAGCCTGCTAGTGAGTTGTAGCTCTTTGCTAAGCATCAAGCGCGTATCACCATCATGTTTAACTCTTAATTGGCTTTCTATTAAAAAGGGCAATAGGTAGTTCACGGCAGCATAAGCTTTTTGCTCACTTTCTTCATCATCTTTGCTGAGCTCAACACCAAATTCTGTTGCCACAAATCGATCGTAATAATGACCAAAGCTAAGATCGACGTCGTAGTGATGTTCCCAGTCATACTCCCATTTTGCCATCAGCGTTTTGCGTGTATTGACGATGGCAGCCTTACCAAAAGTCATTTGACTCAGTAAGCCAACATCCGACCATGTATACCAGTGATCTTTTTGATTAAACTGCTTTTTATATTCCACCATTTCAGGGTCAAAAGTGGCATTGTTGTATGAGAAAATGCGCGACATGCCAGCCTTCATATGATAGAGCACGTGGCAATGAAAAAACCAGTCTTTATCCATGTTCGCATCAAACTCAATCACCCGTTCACCCATAGGCGGTACATCAACAGTATGCTTCAGCGGGGAGTATTCTCCATGTTGGTTAAGCACACGGAAGAAATGACCATGTAAGTGCATGGGGTGATGCATCATGGTTTTGTTCTTGAGGGTAATGCGCACTCGTTCACCACGGTTAATTTTAATGAAGTCGGCCTCACGCAAAGTTTTGCCATTGAGCGACCATACATAGCGTGTCATATCGCCATTTAACGTGAACGCTATTTCTCGTAATGGTTTATTCGCATCAATGCTAGTGTTCTCCAGAGCTTTTAATTGTGGGTAAGGTGTCATTGGCCGCGTAGTGTTCATCTGGTGGTGCATATGATTGCCACCACCTTTTGTCATATTATGACCGGCATGTAAGTGATATAAATCAGGTGCTGGTATATCAGGCGCGGATTGCTGTTCACCATTTTTGTTGTCGCCAATCCATAAAGAGGTATAACCGGAACCATCTTGTGCAGTTGCCCTAAATTCTGCACTACCTGTTTCCGGTACTTTCACCGTCATATCATAGGTTTCAGCAATCGCCATTAAATTGCGCGCGACGCGAAATGGCTCTACCATCACGCCATCAGCGGCAATGACGCGCTGTCGGTGCGCTGCATATTGGGTATAAAAATAGGTAGAAGCCGATGCATTGATTACCCGCAAGCGCACAATGTCACCAGGTTTAGCGGGTAGGTAGTCAGTTTGTTTACCATTGGTTAGAAAAGCATCATACGCCACATCTGAAATATCCATGGGCGGCATGCGATCTAGTTGCTGAGAGAAATAAGGTTTTAGTGCACTGTTTTTAATAGCACCGCTGATGCTTTGCATGGCCCCTTTTTTTAAGGCGTAATAATGACTGCCACGTTTTAGCATGCGCATCACTTCATTGGGATGTTCATCTGTCCAATCTGAAAGCACAACTACATATTCGCGGTCAGCCTGTTCAGCATCGTCTTTATCATGAATGACAATGGAGCCATAAACACCTCGCTGCTCTTGTAAGCCCGTATGGGAGTGATACCAATAGGTGCCAGCATGGACAAGGGGAAAGGTGAAGGTGAGTACTTGTTTTGCTTTGATGGGTGGTGTCGTAAGGTAAGGCACACCATCTTGTCGGTTTGGCAATAAAATACCGTGCCAATGAATGGATGATTCATGGTTAAGTTGATTATGGACATTAATCGTTACTTGGTCACCCAGGTTTGCTTCAATGGTAGGCCCTGGAATGCCGCCGTTCACCGTTAGGGCGGTGACA
>SPJO01000028.1 GCA_006844635.1 Methylophilaceae bacterium
CTCATTTTTTTAGTAGGCTCTGCCGGGTTGTGACTTAATAACGATTTTTGTAAGGAAAACACACTTTGCGGTCTTTCCATATAATCAATTTGTAGGCAGTGATCAATGACGCTGAGCAACTCTTCACCATAGATGCCTTTACCTATTTTACTTGCTGGTGCTAAAAAATCTTTTTTGCTACGTTGGTTTGCGGCAATCGGTGCAGATCGTGCCAAGCAAGAATACATACTGGCGCCTACGCTATAAATATCACTCCACGGGCCCAGTTTCTTGCGGTCATAATATTGTTCTGGTGGTGCAAAGCCCGGGGTGTAGCTCGGTGATAGTTTGGGTTGCGACAGGGTAAGTGTTTGTCTAGCAGAACCGAAGTCGAGCAGCACGGGCGAACCATCTAAGCGAATATAGAGGTTGGCTGGTTTGATGTCTAAGTGCAGTAGCTTTTGTAAATGGACTTCTCGCAAGCCATTGAGCAACTCACCAAAGACACGCCTGACGAACTTTTCGCTCACTGGTTCTTGCTGTGACAAGATGTATTCTTGTAATGACTTGCCGCGCTCATATTGCATGACCATGTAAACCGTATTGTTTTCTCTAAAGAAATTGGTCACGCGGACAATGTTTTTATGGTCAATCTTGGCAAGCGCCAACCCCTCTTCAAAGAAGCACTTTAAGCCATGTTTGAATGTTGCTGAATCATCTTCATTATCAAGCATGACAGTCGCACCATCTTCTCGTAATGCGAGACCAGTCGGCATGTATTCTTTAATGGCGACCGTGTGCTTATGTTTATCTTCTGCAAGATAAACAAAGCTAAAACCACCTGTGCTTAAGACTTTGGTAATGACATAGTCCTGAAGCTTGTAGCCGATTGGTAATGTCTGATTTTTTTTAGCGTTCGCCATGTAATAAATTTTGCTGGTGATGATGCACCAATACAAGTGTCTGGACATTCTCGCATATAATCAACTAGATTTGATACAATTATCAGCAATTACTTTAAGAGTATTGCCAGTTATTGGTAATAAAGAGACATGATACAAAGCATGACAGGTTATGCGTCGTATGAACGCAATACAAGCAATGGTGTATTACAAGTTGAATTACGTTCAGTGAATCAACGTTATTTGGAGCTTCATCCCAAACTAGATGAAAACTGTCGCGCGTTAGAACCTACCGTACGCGAGACACTTAAAACGAGGTTGGGGCGTGGCAAGGTTGAGTGTCGTATGCAATTAGCACCAGCACAGTCATCTGATGCGTCGATAGAGCTCAATCATGAGGTATTACAACAAATTGCTGCGTCAATGCAGGAAGCTGGGAAGCATTTCCCTGATTCACAGCCTGTCAATATCTTAGAGGTGTTGCGTATGCCTGGTGTAATGGCTACGCATGCCGTCAATGCAGAGACGTTAGCTACTGATGCGATAGCAACACTTAGTTCTGCGGTAGATGATCTAATTAAGGCTCGAGCACGAGAAGGCGAGAAGCTGAAAGCGATTATCTTAGAGCGGTTGGCTGAAATAGAGGGGTTGATTGGACAGGTTAAGCCCATGATGCCTGAGCTTGTTAAAACATATCGAGCACGCTTATTAGCTAAGTTAGAAGAGGCTCAGCTTAGTAATGACGATGAGCGTATTCGCCAAGAAATCACATTGTATACACAACGCATTGATGTGGATGAAGAATTGTCACGTTTGGATGCGCACGTCAGTGAAGTTAAACGCATTCTGTCGGCTGGCGGTTTGGCTGGGAAGAAGCTCGATTTCTTGATGCAAGAAATGAACAGAGAAGCCAACACTTTAGGTTCAAAGTCCGTCGCCATTGAAACCACACAAATTTCAATGCAGCTAAAAGTGCTCATTGAACAGATGCGCGAACAAATTCAAAATATCGAGTAGCCTGTTTGACCCAGCAAGACGCAACCGCGCTTGCAATCTAACCAGTTTTCAACATAAATCATACAAATGTAATCAGCTTAATTGACTATCGTAATAAGAACCATTATCATTACCTTTTTTATTTGTAATTGGTGCAGAGTGTCCATTAAAAAGTTTTTTAGGCAAGTGCATTATTGGGGTGCGCTGGCTTGTGCAATTCCATTGTTGATTGTGATTGCAACTGGGGTGTTGCTGTTGCTTAAAAAAGATGTCGCTTGGATTCAGCCGCCAACGGTAAAGGCTGAGAATGGTGCGCCAACTTTAACTTTTGAGCAGATATTAACGGCTGTAAACACTGTGCCAGAAGCCAATATGGCTACTTGGAAAGATATAGACCGCCTTGATGTGCGGCCCAATAAAGGGGTCATTAAGGCACGGTTAAAGAATAGTTGGGAAGTGCAGCTCAACCCCCAAAACGGGGAAGTGGTGAGTGTGGCATATCGTCGTTCGGACATCATTGAATCGATTCACGACGGTACGTTTTTTCATAAGCAAGCAAAACTAGGGCTGTTTTTACCAGCAGCCATTATTTTGCTCGTCTTGTGGATTACGGGAATTTACTTATTCATTATCACTGAAAAAGGTAAATACAACGCAAGAAAAAAACAAAGAGTCCGTCTGCAGGCGGCAAGTTAGGATTTTTTAATATTTTAACACTGGGAGTCAATATGAAATTAACATTAAAAAAATCAACCCTGCTGATGGCATTAGGTACTGCATTTGTATTACCACAAGCGCAAGCGGAAGAGAATTTATGGATCTATGCGACAGGCACTGATACACGGCCGAAAGGAAGTACCGAGTTAAAAATAAGTGATGTGATGCGTGAAGGTAAAAATGCAGGGGATTATACATTTCACGATATTAGGCCAGAGATAGAATATGGCATTACCGATAGGTTGACTGTCGGTGCATCAGTATTGATTTTTGACCATGACTACAACGTAGGATCAGAAGCTGAAGGTGGCCCTTGCCCAATGTGTGACGCTGGTGATGGGACTGGTAAATTTAACGACACGCAGTATGGTGGCTATGAGATTGAAGCTAAATATAATATTTTAAGCCCGTATAAAGACCCATTTGGTTTATCACTCGGTTTGGCTTACGAAAGAAGAAATAGATATCGTCTAGACGGTGCAAAAATTCATCAATACTCAATCGTGCCTAAACTGTTCTTACAGAAGAACTTCTTAGACGATACGTTAGTATTTGCCTTCACAGGCAAAATGGAATTTGAAAAGCGTACGTCACCAGGTGTTAAAGAAGATGAAATTGCGTTTGATCTAGCCCTCGGTGGTTCTTATCGTGTCGCACCAAAATGGTTTGTCGGTTTAGAGTATCGCTACCAGTCAGATTATCTGTGCCCAGAAGTGGATGGCGAATGTGACGATGAAGATAATGTTGGACTAGAAAAGTCTAGATTAAGCCTGACGGACCTTAAAATAGGGTCAAGACACCAATACGGTAGTTATTTTGGCCCTACTGTGCATTACGCAGAAAAAGAGTGGTGGGCAACAGCAGGCCTATTGTTCCAAGTAAAAGGCGGCGGATCACCATATGCTGATGTACGTAATGGCAGAAACTGGGATGAGCATGAGCGATATCACCTTGGTTTAGCATTAGGTTATGAGTTCTAAGTTGAATATTTAAAGTATCCCTTCCTGGAGAAAATAGATGAATAGACGTCGATTTTGTTTAGCAGCAACGGCTACGTTGGTAACCACATTATTTCCTGTGGGAAGGGTGTATGCGAAAACCTATCTAACACCTGAACAAGCAAGAGCATTAATTTGGGGTGATGAAGCAATGACACGCCATGATATCAAGCTAGATGATGCGCAGATGGATAGTATTAAAAAAGCATCTAAAACCAGAGTGCGGCACAGTGAACTTAAAGCATGGAAAACTGATTCAGGCGGCTGGTTTATTTTGGATAATGTGATTGGCAAGCATGAGAATATTGATATTGCCGTAGGGCTAGATGCACAAGGTGCCGTAAAAGGGATTGAAATTTTAGTGTACCGAGAGACTTATGGAGATCAGGTGCGGAACCCGAAATGGCGCGCGCAATTCCATGGTAAAGGTCATCATGAAATTCTGAAGCTTGATAAGCAAATTAGAAATATTTCTGGCGCAACGTTATCTTGTCGCCATATCACCGATGGTATCAATCGCTTAACGCACACTTGGGACCAAGTGCTGCAACAATTGTAATCAAATAGATAAGTAGTTACGTGTGCTATGAATGAAATTCATCGCTGTCAGCCGCTATTAGGAACTTTTGTTGAGGTCACGTTACGCGGCAATCAAACGGAAGAACGCTTATTGACAATTAGCCAAGAAGTCTTTGCTGCTATTAGCAATATCCAACAAAAGATGAGCTTTCATGATGTTAACAGTGAACTATCTAAGATGAATGCAACAGCCCATCAGTACGATTTTAAACTGACGAGCGATATGGAAAGGGTATTGCTACAAGCGTTAGAGCTTAGCCAAAAAACGGGGGGATTGTTTGATGTATGTGTGGCTCCCAAACTAGTGCAAAGAGGTTTGTTACCAGACAATCAGCTAGCAACAGATGTTGACAGCTGTTGGCAAGATATTGTACTGACGCAAGAGGGCATACGATTTAATAAAAAGTTGCAAATAGATTTGGGTGGGATTGCAAAAGGCTATGCAATTGATGCTGGTATCGCAGTGTTACCAGGCGAAGTGAGCGCGATTATTAATGCGGGTGGTGATATTAGAATGACCAATTGGGAAACGGAAACCATCCATATCAGAGCGCTAGAAAGTGAAGGCCAGCTTTTTTATGAAACACAGATGTGTAAGCCAGCAGCAGCAACATCAGCAGCCTATTTCCAAGAAGATGGCATCGCAGCTATTATGCATCCAAAACAGCGTGAACAAGCGCCGCCATTTAGCGTGACTGTGTTTGCTGATAGCGCGATGCTGGCAGATGCATTGACTAAGCTTGTATACTTGCAGGTTGATTGCAAAGATGTGCTGCAGTATTTTTCTGCAGAAGCTTTGTATATTACTCATGATGGTGAACAGCACTGGATAACGCATTAATGAAACCGATTACAAACAAAGTACCTAAAAAGTACCAACACATATTAAATGGTTTGCTAACTGTTTGTTGGTTAACTGGTGTGGCCTTCTTTGTGCTCAATACATGGTTTGATATTGAGGGTGAGTTTGGCCCAGAAAAGCACTTTTTATTGCACCCTAGCTTGCAAATACATGCGGCAACAGCTTTTTTGATTACGGTGATTTTTGGTGCCTTTTTGTTCAGCCATTTCCCAAGGACGAAAACATTAAAACACGCACAGAAGTCTGGTTGGACCATGCTATCAACACTTGGGTATTTGATATTCTCAGCTTATTTGCTCTATTACGTAGGCAATGAGACTGCTCGATTCTATGTTATGTATTCACACCTGATAGTTGGATTTGTGCTACCTGTGATTTTAGTCTTACATCTGCGCAGTCATAAAAAGAATAAATCAAAACGCAAAAAGAAATAGTATGCAATGGCTTAAAAGAGCTGGCGGCCTATTGCTTGTAATAGCAACGATTGTTTGGTCGCCATGGACAGTGGCAGGGCCAGATAAAGATTACACCTTAGATTTAAAACTGCGATTTATGCACTACGACCGAGACTTTGAAAACAAATCAAAAGATCGTGCGCAAAATGGTGCGGGCATCACCGCACATTATATTTCACTGCGTTGGTTAGATGTTGTCCGTTTAGGCTTATCTGGACAAATTAGTGTGAAGGGCATTGCTGATAGTTTGCAAAAGACAGACGTGCTCTTTGTGGAAAATAACCATGCAAGAAGCCATGCAGTATTTGCAGAGTCTTATCTGGAGTTTTTGCCAATAAGCAATGCTTCTATCAAGCTTGGTAGGCAGCAACATAAAAGCATGTTGTTGCGTTCTAAAACACGCATTTTACCTTCAACCTTTCAGGGGGTTAGTGCATATTACCAGCCTGAAAAAGCCTTAAAGCTCTATGGTGCTGTTTATAATAAGTGGTCGCCACGTGCAAGCCCAGACTTCGAACAGTTTGATACAGATTTAACTGAAAATGGCGCGATTGACTATGTCATGTTGTTTGGTACGCAATATCGGTTAGGTGATTTACGAGTCCACGCTGAATATTTGCGTTCAGATGATTACTTGAGCAAGCTGGGTATTAAAACCAACTATGATTACAAACTAGATCAAAACAAAACGGTCGAATTTAAAGCAGGTTTATTTGGCTTGTATGATGCGGGTCAGCTGTTTGCAACGGGTGCAGATGACGGTGTGCTTGATACCACCACAACAGGGGTAGTGGACAGCTATAATAGTGTGGCCGCGTATGTGGGCACGGCACTTCACTATCAGCAGTCAGAGTTTGGGCTATATTACACCAAGGTAGGTAATGCATGGCTAGAAGATAATTTTGCTGGTGATCATGGAGCCAACCCTTTTCCAGCAAACACAATAGGGCCAGATTTGACCAATAAAAATGAGTCGGTTTGGGTTGTTGAATACAAGCAAAAGTGGCATCCGTTTGGCGTGCCAAATTTGAAGACGCGAATAGCCTATGCATATGGGGGTGGTGCTGAAAATACCATCAGTCGGCACTTAGGTCATGGTAGCGAGCAGTGGTTAGAAACCGATATTCACTATCAGTTTGTTAACATGCCAGCTTTGAAAACGCGCTTACGGTATCGGGCATATCGTTCAGATGAGACAGGTTCAGTAAAGGGCATTAAAGAAGATCAAAACGACCTACGCTTTACGGTTGATTATACCTATCACTTTCAATGAAATTAGTACACGGATGATGCATTTAGTTTGCTGGGACAGTGATACAATTATCGCAATCAATAATTCATTAGGAATCATGCGCTCGTGAATCAACCAGGCCATCTATTTATTATTACTGCCGCTTCTGGCGCAGGTAAAACCAGCCTAGTAAAATCTGTGCTCGCTGCAGATGAGCAGGTAAAACTGTCGATATCACATACCACGCGGCCACCAAGACCAGGTGAAGAAAATGGCGTGCATTATCACTTTGTAGAAGAAGAAGCATTTTTAGCGATTTTGTCAGAGGGTGGGTTTATCGAGAGTGCACAAGTGCATAGCGCAAGATACGGCACATCGCAAACGGGCGTGAATGATGCGTTAGCAGCAGGCAACGATGTGATTCTTGAAATTGATTGGCAAGGTGCGCAACAAATCAAGAAATTATATCCAGAAGCGACTAGTATTTTTATTGTGCCGCCATCATTAGAAGTACTCGCAGAGCGGCTAAAAAACAGGGCGCAAGACAGTGAAGAGGTGATCGCGAAGCGTTTGGCCGTTGCGCGTGAAGAGATGCGCCATGTGGTTGAGTTTGATTATGTTACAATTAACGATAAATTTGATGATGCTTTGCAAGACCTGATTGCGATTATTCGAACGCAACGTCTTAAAACAGCCACACAATTGAAGCGCCATGAAGCGCTCATTCAAACACTGACATAAAGATTAAAAGGATTACCCCATGGCACGTATTACTGTTGATGATTGCTTAAACAATATTCCAAACCGATTCCAATTGACGCTAGTGGCTGCTTTACGCGCGCGTCAAATCTCTAATGGCTCTGATCCATTAGTGAGTATGCATGGTTCACGCGATAAGCCAACAGTCATCGCTTTGCGTGAAATTGCTGCGGGTAAAGTGGGTTTAGAGCTTTTAAATAGTTAGACAGTTGTAACCCGTATGTCTAAAACCGCTAAAAAACCTTCAGCGGAATCATTCAAGCCGGCAGAACCTTCTTTGCTGCCGGCAGATAGCGAAAACTCAGAACTCACCATATTACTCAAAGCCTACTTGTCTCAAGATGAGATTGAGCAAGTTTGGGATGCGTATCGCTTTAGTGCGAAAGCGCATGAAGGGCAAATACGTAAATCTGGTGAACCGTATATCACGCACCCCGTTGCTGTTGCTTGTATTCTAGCCAAACTACACTTGGATGTTCCAACGCTGCTGGCAGCGTTATTGCATGATGTGGTTGAAGATACGGGTGTGCCCATCACCGAATTAACAGAGCGCTATGGTGAACAAGTGGCAGAGTTAGTCGAAGGGCTGACAAAGCTGGACAAAATTGAGCTGCAAACGGCAGTGCAAGCACAAGCAGAGAATGTGCGTAAGATGTTGTTGGCGATGAGCCAAGATGTGCGCGTTATTTTGGTTAAGCTCGCAGATCGCTTGCACAATATGCAGACATTGGGTGTCATGAAGCCCGCGAAACAAAAGCGTATTTCACGCGAGACACTCGATATTTATGCACCGATTGCTAATCGCTTAGGCCTTAATGTGGTTTACCAAGAGTTGGAAGACTTAAGCTTCAGCTATATTTATCCTAATCGTTATCAGGTGATTCAAAAGGCTGTAAAAACCGCGCGCGGTAACCGTAAAGAAGTGATTTCTAAAATCTTGAAGTCCATTGAGGGGCAGCTTGCGGAAGCCGAGATTGGCGCAGAAATTGAAGGTCGAGAAAAGCATCTTTATAGTATTTATAAAAAAATGGTGGCAAAAACGCTGAAGCTTTCCCAAGTCAGTGATATCTATGGTTTTCGGGTTTTGGTGCAAGATACGCCGACTTGCTACCTAACATTAGGTAGCTTACATAGTTTATATAAACCCATTCCAGGCAAGTTTAAAGATTATATTGCTATTCCTAAAGTGAATGGCTATCAATCATTGCATACCACTTTATTTGGCCCTTTTGGTACGCCGATTGAGGTGCAAATTAGAAGTACAGCGATGCATAATATTGCCCAAGCTGGGGTGGCAGCACATTGGCTCTATAAAACAACAGATGCGCACTTAACGCAGTTGCAGCAACAAACGCATCAATGGCTACAGCGGTTGGTAGAAATTCAAACTGAAAGTGATGATAGTCACGAGTTCCTAGAGCACTTTAAAATCGATTTATTCCCTGATGAGGTTTATGTTTTTACCCCAAAAGGCAATATCTTGGCACTACCAAAAGGCTCGACAGCCGTTGATTTTGCTTACGCAGTACATACGGATGTTGGGAATTGTTGTGTGGCTGTGAAAATTAATCATGAGCTCGCGCCATTACGATCAGTCATGCGAAATGGTGATCATGTTGAAATCATTACTTCTGCCATGGCGAAGCCTAATCCAGCTTGGCTGAATTATGTGGTTACAGGTAAAGCGCGTTCTCATTTAAGACATTACTTAAAAACCATCAAGGTGGCTGAGTCTGCGCAGCTAGGGCAACGCATGTTGAATATTGCTTTAAGAGCGCTACATGTAGAGCCGACTGATATTACCGATAAGCAGTGGACGAAAATCATGAGCGATTATGGCGCGAAAGATAAGTCAGAGATTTTAGCGGATATTGGTCTAGGTAAACGCGTCAGCTTGATGGTGGCCCATCAGTTATTAGCCATTGTGCACGAAGAAGAATGACCAGTCCGAATGCACAAAAGTCATTCGAT
>SPJO01000025.1 GCA_006844635.1 Methylophilaceae bacterium
ACTTGAAAGATTTGCCACAATACTTTGGACAACAAGGGGTAGCGCCAGATTTAACGCAATATAGCGTTGATATTTTTGCTGAGATTGTTGACGCGCCAGACTTGAGTCTCAAAAGCATACTGACAAAAGCACAGCAATTTAAGGCACAAGGGGCAAATGTGATTGATCTGGGCTGTTTGCCTGGCAAGCCCTTTTCACATCTAGCAGAAGCCATTGCGCTGTTAAAGTCTGAAGGGTTTAAAGTCAGTGTTGACTCCTCACATACAGAAGACTTGTTGCTGGCAGGGCAATCAGGCGCTGATTATTTGTTGAGTTTGACAGAAGAGACACTTTGGGTAGCTGATGAGGTTGATGCGACACCTGTACTCATTCCAGCAAAGCCAGGGAATATGGCATCCTTATTTCGCGCAATCGAACATTTTTTAGCGAAAGACAAACCATTTATTGCAGATGCAATCTTAGATCCTATTCACTTTGGTTTAACCGACTCGATTGTGCGCTACCACAAGTTGCGAAAAAAATATCCTGGTATTCGTGTGATGATGGGCGTTGGTAATCTAACGGAGCTGACAGATGCTGATACAACAGGTATTAATGCCATGTTATTTGGCATTATTAGTGAGCTTAATATTGATGCCGTGCTAGCGACTTCTGTTAGCCCGCATGCGGTGAATGCGATTGCAGAAGCGAATCATGCAAGACGCATTATGTATCGAGCTAAACAAGATAACCGCTTGCCAAGAGGGTATAGCAACCACTTGCTTGGTTTGCATGACAGGAAACCTTTCCCTTATGCCGAAAGCGAAATTGGCGAGATTGCTGGTCAGATTAAAGACCCTAGTTTTAGAATTATGGTGAGCGAGGCGGGGGTTCATGTATTTAACCGTGAGGGGCATCAATTAGATGTAGACCCATTTGCATTCTATCCACAATTAAATGTTGATCAGGATGCATCACATGCTTTCTACCTCGGCGTAGAGCTGGGGCGAGCACAAATTGCTTGGCAATTGAAAAAGCGCTATGTGCAAGACGAGGAATTAGGTTGGGGCATTAATCCACCACAAAGTAAACAAGAAAGAAAAAGCCATCGAGAAGCTTCGCTGGCAGAAAAGAAATTTAAAAATAAATGATTTTTGAAACAATAATTATCAGTGTTGACCAAGAGATGACGCCACATGTGACGCCATTTGGCGTCAAGCATGAAGGTGATGATGTGGTGATCTCCCCATTTAAGCCATCAAAAACGCTTAATAATATTCTAGCGAGTAAGTCTGCCACGATGAACTTAACGGATGATGTACGTGTTTTTGCTGGCGCATTGACCAGTCATAATCCCTGGAACTTGTTGCCTGCAGAGCAGGTGAGTGGCTATCGTTTAGATGGCTGTTTAACCCACGTTGAACTGACGTTGAAACAAGTCCGTGATGATGCTGAGCGGCCTCAGTTAGTGATGCAAAAAGTATTGACTAAGCAGCATAAAAGCTTTGAAGGGTTTAATCGTGCACAGGCTGCAGTGATTGAATTGGCTGTGTTAACGAGTCGCTTGCATATGCTACCGGCGGAAAAGATTCAAGCGGAACTGCAATATTTGCAAATTGCGATTGATAAAACAGCTGGGCCACGAGAGTTAGAGGCTTGGGGTTGGCTCGTTGATAAAATTGATACTTACAATAAAGAAAATCCAGCATGAGCCAATTGTTAATTAGTGTAAAAAGTGTAGAAGAAGCGTTAATCGCCAGTTATGCTGATGTTGATTTGATTGACTTAAAAGACCCAAGTGTTGGTGCTTTAGGTGCGCTCAATGTCGATGTTGTACAAGAAGTGGTTGGAACGTTAGCTAACGATGCTGTTGTTAGTGCGACTGTAGGTGAGGGACATCACAATATACAATCGCTGGTGACGGACATCAGGCGGTATGCGGGCTTAAGCGTGGATGTGGTTAAGATTGCTGTTGATGATTTGTTTGACCACGATGATTTTGTGGCGGAAATGCAGACGTTAACAGCAGAAGGTATTCGCTTGGTAGCTGTTTTTTTTGCTGATCAAGCACCTAGCTTTGCGTGTTTGGCAACGTTAGAGCAGTGTGGGTTTTATGGTGCAATGTTAGATACAAAGCACAAAAAAAGCATGCTGGTTGATGTGTTGCCAGATGAACAATTGCAAAGTTTTTTACAGTTATGTGAGCAACATCATTTGATTTCCGGGCTGGCAGGCTCAGTGAATGTTGAGCATATGGATAAGCTGCTTGCATTGAAGCCAAGTTTTATTGGTGTAAGAGGCGGTGTTTGTGAAGCAGGTGATCGTGTGACGGATTTATCAAGTAACAAGCTGTCAGCAATGAAATTGATGTTGTTAAACTACAACAAATAGCTGGGAAAAGGCACGGGAAATCAAGAAATTGCATTGCATATTAATAGTAGTTTGCGTATAGTTTTTATATAGAAATATAAGTTGAATTTTTATACTGCTTTAGGCAGTTAACATGAGGAGTTTGGACAATGAATAAAAAACTAATTGGTATTGCTGTTGCAGCAACACTAGGAATGTCAGCGTTTTCTGCACAAGCGGAAGACATGTACCGTGGTGCTTGGTATGCAGTACCAGGTGTTAGCTATATGAACACAGATAGTGACCTTGAGGCTGATGATGATGTTGGCGGTTTTATCGCAATTGGTAAAGAGTTAAGCCAAAACTGGGATATCCAAGCACGATTAGGTCATACGTCTGCTGATGAAGATTTAGGTGTCGCTAATGCGAGTGGCGACTATGATACAACAACACTTGGTTTAGACGCTTTATATATGTTTAGCCGAGATAAATTCCGTCCATTCTTGCTAGCTGGTTTAGGCTGGGCTAAAAATGACATCGACTATAGTGTTGGTGGCGTAGATATTGGTGATGACAAATCATCTTGGATGGCTAATGTGGGCTTAGGTGCACAATATCTATTTAATGATCGTTTTGGTATCCAAGCTGATTTACGTCATCAATGGAGTAAAGCAAAAGCTGAAGCAACAGTTGGCGGCGTTACTATTGATGAAGATGGTACTGTTGGTAATACATTATTAAGTCTTGGTGGTATCTTCCGCTTTGGCGCACCAGCACCTGTAGTTGCTGCGGCACCTGAGCCTGCACCAGCACCAGTTGCTGCGCCAGCACCTGCTCCAGCGCCAGCACCTGCTCCAAAATGTGAGCCAAAAATCGATACAATTACAATCGGTGCTGAAGAGTTATTTGGTTTCGATAAGTCAGCGCTAAAAGCTGCAGGTAGATCAGCGCTAGATAAAGCTGCTGAGGAAATCAAAGCAAACGATAAAATCACTAATGTAGTCGTAACAGGGCATACTGACCGTCTTGGTTCTTTTGCTTATAACCAAAAACTTTCAGAGCGCCGTGCTAAACAAGTAGCAAGTTACTTAGCATCTAAAGGTGTTAACTCATCTATCATTACATCAACTGGTCGTGGTGAGTCAGTACCTGTCGTTGCATGTAAAGGTGTGAAACCTAGAAAAGCTTTAATTGAATGCTTACAGCCAAATCGTCGTGTAACGATTCAAGCTAAAGTAAAACAAGAAGCTGGTTGTAAGTAAGTTTAAATAAACTTACTTATGATTAAAAAAGCCTCGCATTTAGCGAGGCTTTTTTATTGCTTAATACCCAAGAGAATCATTAAAGTAACCCATATGAGTAGCTTTAATATTTTTCAATGATGGTATTATTTTATGCGTTTACATAAAGAGAGTTTAATGGATGTTGAAGAATAAAGTAGTCATGGTGACAGGTGCTGGCGGTGGGCTAGGAAGCGCGTTAGTTAAAGCTTTTTTAGCTAAAGGCGCTATTGTTATAGGTGTTGGTCGCAATCATCAAGCCTTAGAGCAAGTAAATGCTGAAATGAATAGCGATGCTTTCTCTTTTTACCAAGCAGATATCATCCAATACGATGAAGTGCAGCAAGTTGTGACCAAAGTTGTTGATTTGCACGGGCGTATTGATTATTTATTTAATAATGCAGCCGTTTATCCTAAGGTTAATTTTTTGGATGAAACGGCTGATGGCTTTTTGCAGGCATTGAATATCAATGTTGGCGGTGCTGTTAACTGTAGTAAAGTGATTTTGCCAATTATGATAAAAAATAATTTTGGTAGAGTTTTTAATTTAGGTAGCTGGGCACACCTAGGTCCAATTGAGAATAGTGCTGTTTATTCTGCAAGTAAAGCAGCGGTGCATTCTCTGACGAAAGCGATTGCAAAAGATATTGAACACTTAAATGTGAATGTACAGGTACATGAGTGGATTCCCGGTCATTTGAAAACACAAATGAGTGAGTTTACTGGTATTGACCCTGCATTAGCAGCTTCATGGGCGGTTATGCATGCTGAAGCCGATAACGATAATAAGAATACCATTTATAACGAGGCTGATGAGTGGCTTCCACCTAAGTCACTCAAAGAAAGATTGAAAGCTAAACTGCTATTTTGGAAATAGCTCATCATAAAAAGCCTCATCTAGAGGCTTTTTTTATAACTGTAAATTGAACAACGTTATAATATAGCCATGAAACAAGCGGTCAGTTTAATTATCGAAGCACGCTGGATTGTCCCTGTCATTCCTAGGCAGACATTACTAGAAAACCATGCGGTTATTATCCAAGGCAATAAGATTGTTGATATTTGCACGATTGCTGATGCACAACAACAATACCAAGCAGAAGAAACTGTTCAGTTAACCAATCAGGTGCTGATGCCGGGTTTGATTAACTTGCATGCACATTCGGCGATGGTGTTGATGCGAGGGCTTGCCGATGGGTTGTCTCTAACGCCTTGGTTAGAAAAGCATATATGGCCTGCTGAGACTAAGTTAGTCTCACCTGAATTTGTTTATGATGGCCATTTGCTCGCTGCCGCGGAAATGCTTGGTGGTGGGGTGACGACTTGTAATGATATGTACTTTTTCCCATCATCTTCAGCAGATGCCAGTATTAAAATGGGGATGCGAACTCATTTAGGTTTAGTCGTGCTTGAGTTTCCGACACAATACGCAAATGATGCGGATGATTATATTAAAAAGGGCTTAACGGTTCGTGACCAATATCGTAATGAACCACTCGTTAGTTTCAGCTTTGCACCACATGCACCATATACGGTGTCAGACGAATCGTTTTCTCGGATTGCTGTGCTGGCAGATCAAGTTAATATTGGGGTGCATACCCATTTACATGAAACAGCTGATGAGTTAGCACAAAGCGAAGATGAGCATGGTTTACGCCCTTTATCACGTTTAGCTAATATGAATTTTTTAGGTCCGCATGTGACGTTTGCACATTGTGTGCATCTATCTGATGCGGAAGTGGATATGCTGGCAGCACATGGCTGTCATATCGCACATTGTCCTAGTTCTAATTTAAAATTAGCAAGCGGTATTGCTGCGGTAAATCAATATCAAGCAGCAGGGATTAATGTGGGTTTGGGCACGGATGGCGCCGCTAGTAATAACCGGATTGATATTTTTGCTGAGATGCGCTTGGCCGCTTTACTAGCGAAAGGTCAAAGCGGTGATGCGACTGCATTACCTGCTGATGCAGTACTCGAAATGGCAACGATTAATGGTGCGAGTGCGTTAGGGCTTGCTGATCAAATAGGGTCGATTGAAGTCGGTAAACTCGCTGATTTAACAGCAGTTAGTTTCTCAGATATTGAGATGCAGCCTGTCTTTGATCCAGTGTCTCACTTGGTCTATGTGGCTGGCCGTGAACATGTCACGCATACTTGGGTCAATGGTGCACTGAGATACCATAAGCCGTCTGGTGCTGTCGGGGTATATAGTGGAGTTGAGCCAAACGAGTTATCCGATATTGTGAGTAAATGGCAACCTAAGGTGAGTGAGTTTAAAAGCGAGTAAAGTGAAATGATGGCGACAGAAAAAGCAGATACCAACAATGTAGATATAGCAGAGCTGAGTAAGTTTAGTGAACTGGCACATAAGTGGTGGGATAAAACCAGTGAGTTCAAACCATTGCATGATATTAACCCGCTTAGATTACGTTATATTGATGATGCAGTCTCACTTTCTGGAAAACGTGTATTAGACGTCGGCTGTGGCGGTGGTATTTTGTCTGAATCAATGGCAGAGAAAGGGGCGACAGTGACTGGCATTGATTTGGGTGAGAAGGCTTTAAAAGTTGCACAGCTACATAGTCTTGAGTCTGGGGTGAAAGTTGATTATCAATTGATTGCTGCAGAAGAGTTGGCCGGCCAATCAGCAGAGCAGTATGATGTGGTGACTTGTTTAGAAATGCTAGAGCACGTACCTGAGCCGAGCAGTATTGTGCAAGCTTGCGCACAGCTCGTAAAGCCAGGCGGGCATGTTTTCTTTTCGACAATTAACCGTAACCCTAAAGCTTATGCTTTTGCTGTACTGGGTGCTGAATACCTATTGAATATGTTGCCAAAAGGCACACATGATTATGCCAAGTTTATTAAGCCTTCTGAACTTGCTAGCTGGGCACGGCAGGCTGACCTAACCTTAACTGGCCAGGCAGGTATGAGTTATAACCCGTTGACCAAGCGCTATTGGCTTAATGATGATATTGCTGTGAATTATTTGATGCATATGACGAAAGCAAGTGCCGCATGAAGGCAGTGCTCTTTGACTTAGATGGCACACTCGTCGACACAGCACCCGACCTTGGTTATGCATTGAATTTACAACGAGAGAAATATGGCAAGCCTGCATTGACGGATGCAGCGATTAGACCATTTGCATCTCATGGTTCAAAAGCATTGATGCAAATAGGGTTTGGTTTAATGCCTGAAGATCAAGATTTTCTAAGCATGCGCGATGAATATTTAGATATTTATGAAAGTGTATTAACGCGCGCTCCAGTATTATTTGAAGGTATGCGTACAACCTTGGATAACATTATGGATCTTGGCTTACCTTGGGGGATTGTGACGAATAAACCAGGCCGTTTTACAGTGCCGCTCATTGCGAGCATGGGCTTAGATCAACAAGCCATTTGTGTAGTGAGTGGAGATGATGCGTCGAAGCCTAAACCTTCACCTGAGACCTTATTGTTGGCGTGTGAGCGGGCGAAATTAAACCCTAGTGATTGTTGGTATGTTGGCGATGCAGCACGTGACATAGAAGCAGGGCAGGCGGCTGGGATGAAAACCGTATTGGCCTTATATGGTTATATCGATCAGGATGATCAACCATTGACATGGGGTGCTGATACATTGATTAACCAGCCTCAAGATTTAATCGGCTTGCTTAAGGAATAGGTTTACGCTCAACTAATGCTTGGGCAAGTGTGCCACTATCAACATATTCTATTTCTCCCCCCATGGGCAGACCTCTAG
Organism: Methylophilaceae bacterium; assembly: GCA_006844635.1. Classification (GTDB taxonomy): domain Bacteria; phylum Pseudomonadota; class Gammaproteobacteria; order Burkholderiales; family Methylophilaceae. The sequence continues at coordinate 7,359 of SPJO01000025.1, forward strand.
CAATACGGCTGACTTTGATATTGCGGGCTTTAAGCAGCTCGATAATATAGTGTGCTGTTGCTTCACCTTCGACGGTGTAATTGGTTGCTAAAATCACCTCTTTGACCGTGCCATTTTGTGCACGTTTGATGAGCTTATCTAAATGAATCTCTTTTGGTCCCACACCATCTAATGGTGATAGGCGACCCATCAGGACAAAATAGAGTCCATCATATGACTGCGTTTGATCCAGCATCATGACATCAGTCGGCATTTCAACGACACATAACACTGAAGCATCACGTTTTTCTGAAGAGCAAACATCGCAAACAGGCTGTTCACTAAAGTTATTACATAGCTGACAATGGCCTATGGTTTCTAAGGCGCCGCTAAGCGCATTCGCTAAACCATTTGCGCCTTGTCGATCGCGCTGTAATAGGTAGTAAGCCATGCGAAGTGCGGACTTTGGCCCGACACCTGGCAAGCAGCGTAGCGATTCAATTAAATGCTCTAATGCAGGTGGGTTTTTCACACAGAGCCGGTGACTAGAATGGTAGTTTCATGCCTGCTGGCATCAAGCTGCTCATGTGTGCATTCGCGGTCTCTTCAGCTTTCTTACCTGCATCTTGTAATGCAATGACGAGTAGGTCTTCTAGTGTTTCTTTATCGTCCATCACACTGTCGTCAATATTGACGCGCTTTACTAGGTTTTTACAAGTCATGGTGACTTTAACGAGTCCATTACTTGCTGACCCGTCTACTTCTATATTAGCGAGTTCTTCTTGCGCTTTTTGCATATTTGCTTGCATCATTTGCGCTTGTTTCATCATGTTGCCCATTCCACCCTTCATGTTAAATCTCCTTTAAGTTGTGGGTTTAATACTGTTTGGAATAACCTTCGCATCGAAATCCTGAATCAATGACTGTACGAACTCATCATTCATAATGTCTGCTTCAGCCGTAGATTGTATGACCGCTTTTTCTTCCGCATGTTGCATGGCTGGCGTGTTTGCCTCTTGATCTATTTGAATCGTTAATTTGATTTTTCGACCAAAGTGATTGTTAATAGCGGTAGAAAGCTTGTCTTGATAATTTGCGCTGGCTAAGTGCTTTTGGTTCTCTGGAACCCGCAGCGTGAAGCTATGTTCATCATAAGCGAGCATTTCGCAATGTTGTGCTAATGCACGTGCAAGGCCAAGTTTTAAGTGTTTTTCAACTAAGGTGCGCCAGTTACCATCAAATGTAACGTTGCTATTGTCAGCTGTTGCCTGTGGTGGTGCCGCTTCTTGTTTTGCAGCACTCACTTCCGGTTTTGTTGCTATCGGTTTTGTTTCTAAAGAATCCGTGCTATCAGCTCGTTGACGTGTTGTTTGTTTCAATGCTGCAGCTGCAGATTGTGGTGCAGCGCTACGCGCTTGCACCGTTGGCGGTGACGGTGCTGCCTCTGTTACGTTGGTGGGACTATTTTTTTTTTGACTTGATAACGACTCTGTAGGTGAAAACGCTAACATGCGCATTAAGCTCATGGTAAAGCCGGCATACTCATCTGGCGCCAAGCTAATATCGCGTGCCCCTAATAAGGCGATTTGATAATAGAGCTGTAAGGATTCAGCAGAAATGTTTTCTGCCAACTTTAATAACACTTCGCGCTCTGGTAAGTCATGGCTAATACTATCTGGCACCGTTTGCGCAATCGCTAATTGATGCAATAGTTTTGCAAAGTCATTCAATGCGGCTTCAAAAGAAATACTGCGTTCTTCCATTTCTTTTGCCTTACTAATGAGTGTGTTACCATCATCCGCGAGTAGGGCA
>SPJO01000026.1 GCA_006844635.1 Methylophilaceae bacterium
TGAGTGGTGTCTGCTCCAAAATGGCATAATCTGCATCTTCTTGCCAGCTTAAACTTTCAGACTCTTGCGTGGGTGCAAAACGGTCTAAGACAAAATGAATTGGTTTGGTAAGCCAATTTCGCGCATTAAAAAAGTCATGCACTTTGCCCAAAGCACTAAATAACATTTGGCTCATAATGCTTTACCCACCTTCCCGGTACGTAATGCCTCGATCACCTGTGCTTTTGCGCCATCCGCCACAATCTTACCGCCGTCAACCACAATGATTCTGTCAACTAAATCAAACAATGAAGAACGGTGCGTAATCACAACCAATGTTTTTCCAACTGTCGACTGCTTAATCTGTTCTTTAACAAACTCTTCACCAGAATGGTCCATGGCACTCGTCGGTTCATCCAGTAGCAATATGGACGGGTTGTTCATCATGGCACGTGCAATTCCCACACCTTGTCGCTGCCCGCCTGAAAGTGTTTCACCTCTTTCTCCAACTGGCATATCAAAGCCATTTGGATGCAAGTTAACAAAGTCAGCGATGCCACCTACTTTAGCCGCTTGTAATACTTGCGCATCATCTGCATGTGGCGTTGAAATCGCAATATTGTCTCGCAGCGATCCAAAGAATAAATTCGTCTCTTGCTGTACATAGCCAATACTTCTTCTCAGCTCAGCTGGGTCAATTTGCCTAGAATCAATCCCGTCAATTAGAATAGACCCTGTGGTCGGCTGGTATAGCCCTAAAATCAATTTCTGCAAGGTTGTTTTACCTGAACCCATGCGACCTAAAATAGCAACATGTTCCCCGGCTTTCATTTTGAATGAGATGTTTTTCAGCGCATGTAATTCCGTGCCTGGGTAGTTAAAGCTCACATCTTTGAATTCTATGTCCCCAGCAAAATGACTGCGCGATAAAAAGCTGGTTTCTTCAGGCCGTTCAACAGGCTTATTCATCACTTCATCTAATGAAGTCAGTGCGGTTGTTGCGTTATGATATTGCGTCATTAAGCCAGCAGACTGTGATACAGGTGACAATGCGCGACCTGCTAGCATCGTACAAGCAATTAAACCACCCATCGTCAACTCGCCCTCAATGACGAGATAAACACCCAGCAAGACTGAAGATACGTTAACCAGTTGGCTAATAGCATTTGCCCCATTAGTAATAGAGGCTGATAGCAGTTTTAACTTAGCATTGACCTTGGTTAAGAATAGCGCGCTCTCTTCCCACTTTCTTTGCATATAGCCTTCAATGCCTAAAGATTTAATCGTTTCAAGTCCCACTAAACTTTCAATCAGAGTGGCATTTCTAATCGCACCGGCACGGAACATCGCTTCTGAATGTTCCTGCATTTTGGTTTGCACGCTAAATGAGTAAATTAACAAAATAGTGCCGCCGATCACAACGGGCAATACCATGTAAGGATTAATCCAAGCCATGACTACAATAAAAATCAAGGCAAAAGGCATATCGATTAAGGTCGTCACCGTTGCTGACGTAATAAAATCTCGAACAGTTTCAAACGCTCTCAAATTTGAGGCAAAAGAACCCGCGGAAGTAGGTCGCATCTCTAAACGCGTGCCTAGCACTTTTTCCATGATGCTCGATGTCAGTCGAATATCAACACGCTGACTCGCCCAATCAAGGAAGTATGTCCGCATGATGCGTAACGCTAAATCACCCAACACAATGAGCGAAATACCTAACACCATAACCCACAAGGTTTCTATCGCACGGTTAGGCACAATACGGTCATACACATTCATCGTAAACAAAGGCATTGATAGCGCAAACATGTTGATTAAGAATGCAGCCAGCATAATGTCGCGATAGATACGCTTATTTTCTGAGATTACCCCCCAAAACCAATGCTTTAGTTGCTTCTTGTTTGTTGAAGGCGCGCGCTTGTCAAAGGTGAACTTCGGATTAGCGACAATCACAAAACCAGCATAACGTTGCTCAAGCTCTTCGCGTGATAGTGACACTTCCGCTTCACCCAGTTCCGGGAATAATACTTTGGCATTTTCTCTAGCCTCATCCCAACCAAGAAAAAGACAAGCTTCTTCATCTTGCAATAGCAGAATGGATGGCGCAAACTCAGCTCGAATTGCGCTTAATGGCTTCTTCAGTACCTTAGCTGTTAAATTGGCTCGGTTAGCAGCACGCTTTACGAGACTGGGGGTCATTCGCCCTTGGCTTAATGGTAATCCAGCTGACAAAGCGTCTTTAGATATCGCCACACCACGCATGCGGCATAGCAAATGCAGGCTCTCCAGCAAGCTATCCGCTGATTGATGTTCTACTTTTGCTGTTTGTAATTTTTCTGCTAAATTTTCCATATATGCATTGTGCTTAACTTAAGTCTGACCATAGCACAAGATCAATCAATATTTAGTTAATATACAATATTTTACAGTCCACTTTACATCTAAATTCGACAATAAGAGGTGTAAACACCTATATATTCATCGAATGAAGAAAAAAAACGTTGTAATCATGCAAATTTTGATCATTTTCTTAACAGAAATGTATGCAAAGACTATGCCACATGGAGAATCGGCAAGGTGATTAGAACTATTGGAGTTGTATTACAAATGAGGGAGGATGGAGGCGCGAGCCGGAGTCGAACCGGCCTAAATGGCTTTGCAGGCCACGGCATAACCGCTTTGCTATCGCGCCTTCGTAACACTTAAGGCTATTAAGCCTTACTTTAAACTAAAACGGGGACATCAGCATCAGCTAAAATCCCCGTTTTCTTAATCTGGAGCGGGAAACGAGGCTCGAACTCGCGACCTCAACCTTGGCAAGGTTGCGCTCTACCAGCTGAGCTATTCCCGCGTTAAGAAGCGAGCATTTTATCGACTTTAAAATTGATGTCAAGAGCCAAGCACACCTTTTTCTAACATCCCTAACAAAAATTTTTTTCAAGAATGCGTCAATCTAATGAATCTTTTATGATTGGCCATGCGGCTTTCAAATAGTAAGCCATTGATACTAAGGTTAATATTGCCGCAATATAGATCAGAATAGTGCCAATAAGCGCCGTATTAAAGCTACCAATCTTATCAAAATACAGCAACATAAAAATTGCCAACATTTGTGCTGCGGTTTTAATTTTACCAATCATTGCGACCGCAACATTGCTCCGCTTTCCAATGCTCGCCATCCACTCTCTTAAGGCGCTAATAGCGATTTCTCGGCCAATAATAATCAGCGAAACCACTGCGCCAACACGGTCAAATTCGACCAAAACAATTAATGCCGCCGCGACCATCAACTTATCGGCAACTGGGTCTAAAAAGGCACCAAAGCCACTGGTTTGATTATACTTCCGCGCCCAATAACCATCCAACCAATCCGTAAACGATGCTAAAGCAAACACCCCTGCTGCAATCAGATTTAAGGTGTGCGTTGGTTTCATGCCTAGCTCAAATAAATTATGTGGGATATAAAATATCCCAACAAACACTGGGATAAGTGCAATTCTAAGCATGGTTAAAACATTGGGAACATTCCAAAACATCATTCATACTGCTTTCAAAAAAACATTAGTGAAACTGCGCATAGACTTTCTCTGCTAAAGATAAACTAATGCCATCCACTTGCGCAAGCTCGTCTATGCTAGCATTTTTTACCCCATCTAAGCCACCAAATCGCGTTAATAAAGCTTTACGACGTTTTGCACCAATTCCTTCCATATCTTCTAAACTGGAGGTAACGCGTGCTTTCGCTCGTTTCGCACGATGACCTGTAATCGCAAAGCGGTGGGACTCATCTCGGATTTGTTGCAGTAGGTGCAGCCCTCGGTTATCACTTTCCAAATTTAAAAGCTCTCCTGTGTCTGAAAAGATCATTGTTTCTAGACCAGGTTTACGCTCTTCCCCTTTGGCAATACCAACCAGCAAAATATCTTCCAGCCCTACTTCTTGCATCACCTCAATCGCAACGCCTAGCTGCCCTTTGCCGCCGTCAATAAACACCAAGTCCGGCCTTACACCCTCTCCTGCAGCGACTTTCTTGTATCGACGGGTTAGCACATTACGCATGGCTGCATAATCATCACCTGGCGTGATTCCGGTGATGTTATAACGCCGATATTCACTATTTTGCATATCCCCTTTATCAAACACCACGCAACTACCAACGGTTGCCTCGCCCATGGTATGGCTAATATCGAAACACTCAATCCGTTCAACTGTATCAGACAAATTAAGCGCTTGCCGTAACGCCTGTAATTTTGCCTGTTGATTTGCAGACGTTGCGGCACGTTGCCCTAGCGCTAATTCAGCATTTGTTTGTGCCATTTTCAACCAAACGCGTTTATCGCCAACGGCTTTGGTAACCACCCGAATCTTACGCTCCGATTGCTCGCTTAACACATCTGCAAACCCTGCCGCATCAATATCAACACTGCACACAATCAGTGGCGGTGTATTGGGTGCCTTATAATGCTGCGTCAAAAAGGCTTCTAGCGTCTCACTCAATGTCGCATCTTGACTGTTTTTAGGAAAATAACTCTTATCACCTAAATGCCGCCCACCTCTAATCATTACGAGATTAATACAGTGCTGTCCTTGTAAAGCAGCACAAGCAATCACATCAGCATCAGAAACACTAAAGTCACTCACAAACTGTTTGGCTTGCACTTGTCGTAATGCTTGCATTCGGTCCCTGAAAACAGCTGCTGACTCATACTCCAACGCCTCTGCAGCAACATTCATCTTATCGCCTAAGGCATTCAACACTTCATTCGTTTTCCCCTGTAAAAACATCGCTGCATGGTCGACATCATGCGCATAATCATCCGTTGAAATATAGTCGACACAAGGCGCCGTGCAGCGTTGAATTTGATACTGTAAACAGGGTCTAGAGCGGTTAGAAAAAACCGAGTTTTCACAAGTCCTAAGTTTAAATACCTTTTGCAACAACTGAATACTCTCTCGCACTGCAGTCGCACTTGGAAACGGCCCAAAATATTGCGTACCTTTTTTTTGTGCACCTCGGTGAAAGACCAACCGTGGATAAGCATCACCGGTTAATGCAATATGCGGATATGACTTATCATCGCGAAACAACACGTTATAACGCGGCATCATGCTCTTAATCAGGTTATTCTCTAACAACAAGGCTTCCGCCTCTGTGCGGGTCACAGTTGTCTCAATACTTGCAATCTGTGACACCATCATTCGCGTTCTGGCACTTGGCAAATTTTTATTAAAATAGCTTGAAACACGTTTTTTCAAGTCTTTGGCTTTTCCCACATAAATAACGACGTCTTCCGCATTTTTCATACGGTAAACACCAGGTAAATTAGGCAGGTTTTTTAAAATGGGTTTTGGGTCGAACATGGATTAATTTTAACAGCTTATCTAACAATCACTTTTTACAATACCAAACAGCATCACTACCTATTACTGTCAATGAACACACATTGCCAACAATGTCACAAAACTGTAACAGAAAATAAAACTAGATTCGTTTATATTTGTCGAAAACATGATGCATAACAGGGGATGTAAAATGGCTTCAAAAACAAGTAACTATAAAGCGCAAGCAAAAAAGCTTACTGGCAAAGAAAGAGAGCGTGTACTTTCTCGTATGTCAGGAAAGTTGCCTAAACGCTTTATCAACGACAAATTATCAGAGAATGAAGCAATTGCGATTCAACTCGAGTTAGAAGATGAGCAGCTATCAGAATGGAGAGGGAAAATTTCCAAGCTGCGCAAAAATGAGAATAAAAAATAAGTATTTACTTTATACTGCTTGTTCTTGACCAAAAAGACTTCACGCAGGAGACGCAATGAAGAAAGTGTTAATCGCTAACCCCAAGGGTGGTAGCGGAAAAACCACATTAGCAACGAACCTAGCTGGTTATTTTGCCAGTCAAAAGCGCGATGTTTACTTGTTAGATTTAGACAAGCAGCAATCTAGTGCTAGCTGGCTTGCACGTCGATCAGGCGAACTACCAAAAATTAAAAAGCTTAGCAGTTTAAGTGCAGCTGCTAAGAAAAAAAATGTAGACTTTATTGTGATTGACTCGCCTGCCGGGCTGCGAGGTGACAAGCTAAAAGCCCTCATCAAAGAAGCAGACTGGGTGGTCGTACCCATGCAAGCTTCAATTTACGACAGAGCGGCTACACAAGACTTTATTGATCGACTAAAAGACGAGAAAGCCGTTCGTAAAGAACGTACTTTTGTCGCGATGCTCGGTATGCGCATTAATAGTCGTACGAAAGCGACGGAACACCTGGAACAATTTCTGGACGAAAGTGGCTTCCCATCCATCGGGACACTACGTGATGCACAGGTTTATGCGCACTCGGCAGAAGAAGGCAGCAGCATCTTTGACATGCCGTTATATCGCGTTAAAAAAGATATTGAGCAATGGATTCCACTGCTCTCTTGGTTAAGGGTGCAAGGCAAGAAAAGCAAACGCTAGTCTAGTGGCGCATTATTGCCAAAACTAATGATGATGGCCGTGGTGATTGCCTATATCTTTACCGTTAACCCCCACAACTATATTTTTAATCAAATTAATCGTGCCAACGAGTAACAGCAAAGCAATGCACAGCGATAGCACTGCATCAATCGGTAGCCAGCCAGTAAAATAAATGACAATACCGGCCAATAACGCAGCAAGAGAACCTAAAACATCTCCAGCAACATGCAAAAGTGCTGCTTGGTGATTTAAGCCCTTGTTACCTTCGTGTTGGTGCAATAACTTCACAACCACTAAATTAATGATTAAACCAACAAGTGCAATTCCCATTACATAAGCACTGGCGACTGGCCTTGGGTGATTAAATCGATCAATCGCTTCTACAGCAATCCAGCCAACAACTAACAGCATCAATATCGCATTCACACTTGAAACAAGTAGTTCCATCCGGTTGCGGTTAAGCGTTCTACGCGCAGCGATGGCTGCCAAGCCTAACGCAAATACATCTGATAGCATGTGCCAAGCATCACTGAGTAAAGCTAATGATTGTGTCCAAATCCCGCCAAATAATTCAATGACAGCAAAAGCAAGCGTTAATAAGAATGGAATCACAAATGGGTTCTTTTTTTGTATAGACATCTCATCACCAAACATTCAGTCATGCTAACCCATTGCATGTATAAAAACCAATAAAAAAAGCAGCGTTTAAACGCTGCTTCTTACTCACCTAAAGCTAGTGCTCGCTTTTCTTACGCTTGCATGCCTTCTTATGTGCCTTATGCTTTTCTCTCGCAGCTTTCTTTTCATCTGCATCAATAAAGCCATCGCCATTAGTATCGCGACGCTTAAAATGCTCCTCCATATGCTTCATACGTGCACTCTTAAACTCTTCAAAGCTCACTTTACCATCATTGTTTACATCAGCCTTCATTTCATGCTTTTCTGTCTCCTTACCGCCATGATGCTCTGCATAAACAGATGCCGCACCAAAAGCCAAAACAACAGATAACGCGAGATATGATATTGATTTTTTCATTACAGAATCCTTTTCATCATTGATGCATCATTGCATCTAGTCTATTAAAACGCATAACAGTTATATTTGACGACAAAACCATCAAATCACCATTTAGGCATATCAAACCTCAATAAGGTTCCATGACGTGTATTTTATCGTCTAACCATTCCAAATATTACAAACACAGCACGTTCACTGTTAAAATATCGCCTTTTTAAACGGTGGCAAAAAGGTAAAACAATGACACAACGCACAAACATCATGGCGAGCATCTTATTTGGCAGCCGCTGGCTACAACTTCCTCTCTATTTGGGCTTAATTGTTGCGCAAGCAATCTATGTCTATCATTTTGGTGTTGAACTCGTCCATTTAGTCGAAAAAGTACCTCACCTGAAAGAAGCTGACATTATGCTTATCGTCTTAGGCCTTATTGATGTTGTCATGATTTCTAATTTATTAATTATGGTGATTGTGGGTGGCTACGAAACATTTGTTTCACGCCTAAACCTTGCTGGGCACCCTGATGAGCCAGACTGGTTATCCCATGTCAATGCCAACTTACTCAAAGTGAAACTTGCAACAGCCATTATCGGGATTTCTTCTATTCACCTATTGAAAACATTTATCAACGCTGAAAATTTAAGTACCGAAGTCATGATGTGGCAAACCATTATTCATATGACGTTTGTTGCCTCTGCCATTGCGATTGCCTACATAGATAAGTTAACAAGCACTAGCAACCATTGAGTTAGCTAGTGTAAAAAAGCCTAAGTAAACGACTTAGGCTTTTTAAATATCATTCACGTTCTGCACAAAACTCTAACGGTGCGCTTGACTTTCCAAAGCGCAATTTTTTTGTATCTGCACCCCGGCTCAACCTGGCAGATGGTTTTCCAAACTGCAACTGGTTATCTGGTTTACCAAAAGCCAGCTTAGCACTGTCTTTCCCACGCGACAGCACATGATCTCGCTTACCCATTTGTAACAAACGACTTTCTCGGCCAAAGGTAAGCTTGGCACCTTCCTTACCTTTTTGTAATGCAGCGCTTGGCTTACCAAACATCAAGAAGTGACCATCTTCTCCTTTTTCTAATAATGGGTCTTGTTTACCAAAACCAAGCGTTTGACTCTCTTTCCCAAATGCGAGTTGTGGGTCAGTTTTACCTTGGGTTAGGGGTTTGTTACAGTAGTCATGGCACCGCCGCTCCTCTGCATACACAGCACTGCTAACCGCCAATAATAAAGTAGATATCAACAACTTTTTCATTTAATCCACCTAAGCTATAGATAAACTTACTATACGTCTAGTGATTCAAAAACACCAGTTTTCAAGCGTAAAGTAATCATGCAGTTAAAAACAAGTTGCATAAATCACAACCCACAAAAGCAAAAACCTCCACAAGGGAGGTTATCTTTGCTTCAAACGCATAAAGCCTCTCGAGAAGAGAGGCTTTATCCTTAAATAAAAGCTTGGCAGTGACCTACTTTCACATGCGAAGAGCATACTATCATTGGCGCAGGTTCGTTTCACGGCTCTGTTCGAGATGGGAAGAGGTGGTTCCAAACCGCTATTGCCACCAAGCATAAACGGTAATGTTACGCTGTTTACAATAAACAGCCTTTAACAAATTGGAAGAAGTAAAGATTAATGGTTTTTTTGATTGTGTATCGAAACACTTT
>SPJO01000023.1 GCA_006844635.1 Methylophilaceae bacterium
TGGGTTTAGGCGTTTTTCAAACCATGAGAACATAAATACTGTAGCTTCTAAAAATTAATATATTATGATAGGAATGAGTATAAACACTTAAGCTATTCTTATGCATCCATTCATCAACAAAGCTGGAGAACGTCAATTTGCTTGCTAGTTTACAGAAAAATCTAGCAGGCCGTCATTGGTATTTAATAGCAATAGCCATTGGCTTACTCTCAATATGGATAACACCTAAGTTACCCATTGTGGACTTTCCTCAACACGTTGCACAACTTGCCCTCCTAAAGGATTTGCTGCAACAAAAAAGCCAGTGGTCAGACCTTGTCACTATCAACTACTATACCCCAAATTTATTTGTTTACTTATTAGGCCTTACTTTATCTTTTGTATTCTCAGCCATCACATCTCTGAAAATCTTAATTTCAATTGCTTACATAGGTTTTGTATTCGCATGCATTCAATTAAGAAAGCACTTTAATAGTGACCCCCGACTAGACTGGGCATTCTTATTGCCATTTTTCGGCTATGGATATGAATGGGGATTTGTTACTTTTATTATTTCTGCACCGCTTGCATTATTTTTTATCTTTTTTACGGACAAATACGTCCAAAAGACACAGCTAACACAGGCTATCTTAGTTTTCGCATTTGGATTTTTACTACTAGAGTCTCACGGTTTAATGTTTTTATTTGCAACTGGCACTGCTTGCTTTATCAGCTTAGTACACACGAAAAACATCAAGCACTTTGCTTTTGTTATCACCCCTCATCTTATTTTAATGTCATATTTCGTCTTGCTATTTAAGCTCAACAGCGACTTTAATAGCAGCTTAGGTATGCAGCAATACACGCTCAACCATGTTGATATTCACTGGGACTTAAGCGTTGACCGGCTGTTTTATGGGCTTATACACACCGTATCTAGGACCATTATGAATTTACCGGCAATGGCATCAATACTCACCATTGTCTTGGTTTTATTAAGTCCATGGCTACTGAACCTAAAGCCAAATAAAAACAACAAGTCAGCTATTATTTTCTTTGCTGTTGTTTGTGCAATTATGTTGCTCTTCCCATCATATATTTTAGGGACGCGTTATGTCTTTGAAAGATTTGCTATTTTCCTTATCCCAAGCTACACCTTTATTTTTTCAGCAGAAAAAACAAACAAACCTAATAAACTACCCCAGGTTGTTGTTGTGCTATTAACAATTGGCGTACTCAGTTCACTATGCCTCAAAACATATAAAAACCACTTATTCCAAATAGAAACCCAAGCAATCGACAGCGCATTAAATAAGCTTGAACCCAATCAAAAAGTTTTTTATTTGGTATTAGATAGTTACAGTCAATCCAACTATCACACAACTTATTTGCACTATCCTGCTTGGTATCAAGTCAATAAAGCTGGTTTTATAGAAAGTAATACAGACTTGCTGGGTAACTTTGCCAGATTAGCTCCATTTCCCGTACGATATCGGCCAGGAGTCGCGCCTGAACTGATTAAAGATGTAAATGAAAAAATCATGATTGATTTTAAAGAATATCGCTACATTATTGTTAGGCACCAGTTAAATCGTGGTTTGTCTGACATATTCACTATGCCTACATGCAAGCCTACATTAGTCGACCAAGTCGAAAAATGGGCAATCTATGATACGGGCGTGTGTAGGCCCTAATGCACATCATGCTTAAATACTAGATAGTTATTCAGCAAAAAGTTAACGACAAAAGTAATAGCAATAGCAAAAACTTTTGCAAGAATAGGTGGCGCGATACCCATACCAATCATTGCAATAGTAATACTCACATTGATTAACATACCGACTACCGCAAAAGCTAGAAATCTTAGAAATCGACTTCGTGAAACTTGTTGATGAAAAACAAATCGAGAACTGCATTGATAGTTAACGACTGCGGCAATGATAAAGCTAATAGTGGCCGCTGCAGCTGGCACAACCCCAAAGTGGGTCAACACGCCAAAACCACCAGCATCAACAATAGCGGCAAAACCTCCGGCTATTAAGTAACGCGATAATTTATAAGCGATAGAACGCATTAATATATCTGAATGTATTGCTGCTCTAAAAAGATGTTTAAATACGGAATGTCAACGAAAGTAAGGACGATAAATCCAGCTGCTACCATCAGAACCAATAGCATAAGCATGCGCTCTCGATATAACTTTTCTGGCTTTTCTGGCGATGTTTCACCAAGTTTCAATGCTAGAGCTAGGTAGTAACCAAACAACAGGATTAACAAGGGAATTAGTGCAATATATTCAATGCGATATTTAATGAGAAAAATAGCTAAAAAGAATGATGAAAGCATCGCATACACAAAACTTGATACGATTAACTTGATTTCCGTATAACCTACAAAACTCATTCGATACTTCACTAACGTTTCTTTTCCATGAGAGGCCACAATTTCTCGATATTCAGATAATCGTTTAGCCGCCATCAAAAATGCACCGCCAAAGAAATATGATAATAGAACGGAAGCCGGTGGCAATGTTATTGAGTCAATCATTAACCAGCCTACGGTCAACCTTATTGGGTTGTTAATCGCTTCAGAGATGACATCAAAATACACGAGCTCTTTAGTTCTAATAGGAGGTACGTTGTACACGATTCCCTGCAAGGCAAAGACAAGGCCAGTGTAGAACATTGCCATACTTGAACTATAGGCTGCGAACAGGCCAATCGTTATAAAAACCGCCCACTCTAACCATACCCAATGCCCTTTTATATTGGTTTGTACTGACGAGCGGTTAGATTTCTCAGGATGGTGCCCATCATACTCTCTATCTAAATACTCATTAATGACATAATTAGCTGACGCAATTGAAACCAGTGTGACCAAGCCCAAGATGACATGTGTAACAAGCGGATTAACTTGAATACCACGTAATAAAAGTGCTAATACAATACCGGGCACGATAAAAATATGCTTAACACTATTATCAAGCCTAGCAATTCTTAGGTAATCAACGATCGATGCTTCTTTTTTACTCATAACAAACCTATTACTGAGTTAGCCACCTCTTTAGACCTGTACTGGTTGTTAAACATTATCCACCAGTATACAAACGGCTTCAGCAGCAATACCTTCACCACGGCCAGTAAAGCCTAGCTTTTCTGTTGTTGTCGCTTTGATATTGATTTGCGTGGTGTCAACTACACAGTCATCTGCGATATTGGCACACATCTTATCTGTATGTGGGCCTAGCTTGGGTGCTTCACACATCACGGTGGCATCAATGTTAGACACGATATAGCCTTTTTGCTTAAGTAAAGAAACAACATGCCGCAATAATGTTCGTGAATCAATGCCTTCATATTGTGCATCTGACGGTGGAAAATGTTTACCAATATCTCCTAAAGCCGCAGCACCTAACAAAGCATCACAAATGGCATGCAGCAATACATCAGCATCTGAGTGTCCATCTAACCCTTTTTCAAAAGGAATATCAACACCGCCGATCACACACTGGCGCCCTGCTACTAAACGGTGTACATCAAAGCCGTGACCTATACGCATTATTCCTTTTCCTCAGCTTTATTAAACAATAATTCCAATAGCTCCAAGTCTTCTGGATACGTCACTTTCAAGTTGCGCAGTTCGCCATGGACCAACTTAGGTTGCAAACCTAACGCTTCTACCGCCTCGGCTTCATCAGTAGGCGTTGTGTCCAAGGTCTCCAATGCCCGCTTAATGGTCGCGTATTGAAACATCTGCGGCGTTTGCGCACGCCATAAGTTTTGTCTAGAGACTGTTTTTTCTACTTCATTGATTTCATTAGATTTTTTAATCGTATCTGCAACGGGCAACGCGAGCAAACCACCCACATCATCATCTTCCAATGCTAAAAGCCGATTCAGCGCGTCATGGCTTAAGCCAGGTCTTGCCGCATCATGCACAAGTATCCAGTCCTTATCATCCACGTCAATAGCTTTTAATGTATTTAAAACCGTCTCCGAACGGCTTTCTCCACCAGTGTAATGAATATGCAACCGGCTTTCTGGGTTCAAGGTCAAACTACGCCAAAAATCATCTTGCTCACTGAGTGCTAAATGAATGTTCGCGATCCGTGGGTGATTAAAAAAAGTCTGGATGATATGAGAAACAATCGGTTTGCCAGCGAGCGGTAAATATTGTTTTGGTAGCGCATTTGCCATCCGCGTACCAACCCCAGCTGCTGGGATAATTACATGAAATTGAGCCATATCTTAGTTTAGCATGGGCGTCTAATCGCAATCATTAAAATTTGTAATCTGCGAGGGTTTTACAACGCTTTTCAAGCAATCAATTCTTGGCAAAGTCAGGATAATAGCCTTAACTAAGACCATAAGAAATATGACCGACATGCCGAATGATCAGTTAGAAAATGTTTTAGACCAAGTGATTACGCTCACGAGTGAAAAAGACTCTAGCGGGCTAGAGGTGACGCTTGCAAAAACATTATTTGCATTAGCCAATATCAAAAATGTCGTCATTTATAGCGCCCGTAATATTTCTAGAGTGAAATATGCCCGTGCGAATAATGAAGAAATACCTGAAGATGAGCTTATTCCTCAAGCGTTAATTGAAGACCTTCTCGCATGCTTAGAAAGCGCAAAAATAAGACACATCCAGCCTGAAGTTAAACGGCTCACCTTATTCCCACTCATGTGTTCAAAAGTACAACCGCTAGCAGTGATTGTTTTAGAAGAGACTGATGTTGGAAGCCATGACTTAGCCATACAAATCCTCAAGATTTACCACAATTTTGTTGCGTTAATGAATGAGAATGAACGGGATACATTAACGGGCTTACTGAATAGAAAAACTTTCGACCAGAAAGTCAACAATATCATCACGAATATACAAAACAATCAACATCGACGTAAGGACGATCATAATGAACCTGCTTATCTCGCTATTTTTGACATCGACCATTTCAAAAAAGTAAATGACACCCATGGACATCTCATCGGTGATGAGGTGTTATTACTATTTTCACGCTTAATGGATCAAAACTTTAGAGATAAAGACTTATTGTTTCGATTTGGTGGGGAAGAGTTTGTTGGTATATTTGAGTGCCCAAGCGACATAGACATGCTCAATGTTTTAAACCGTTTCAGGAAGGTCATTGCGGACTATAACTTTCCACAAGTAGGCAAAGTGACTGTGAGCAGCGGTTTTACAAAAATAGCAGAGCACGACCTTTCTTCAAAAGTCATCGACCGCGCTGATGTTGCTTTATATCATGCGAAAAACAGTGGTAGAAATCAGGTATACCAACATGAAAATCTTGTTGATATTGGCACGGTTAGCGAAGAAAAGAATAATAGTAGCGGTGACATCGAACTATTTTAACCACCTTCGTAGCAATAAAAAAAAGAGGCACATATGTGCCTCTTTTAATGTCATCAACGTCTATAGGTCAGATGTAGCACTAATCTTATGAATACTTAAGTCAGCACCATCGAACTGCTCTTCATCAGACATACGAATACCAACCACTTTCTTAAGCAAGCCATATACGATACAGCCCCCAACGACTGCAACAGTAACACCCATTAGTGTACCGAGCACTTGCACAATAAGACTCACGCCACCCATACCACCAAGCGCTTGGCTACCAAATATCCCTGCGGCAATACCGCCCCACGCACCACATAAGCCATGCAATGGCCATACACCTAACACATCATCAATTTTTAATCTGTTTTGTGTATAAGTAAATGCCCAAACAAATAAAGCGCCAGCGACCAAGCCGGTTACAAGTGCGCCTAATGGATGCATGATGTCTGAGCCCGCACAGACCGCAACAAGACCTGCTAATGGGCCATTGTGCACAAAGCCTGGGTCATTTTTACCAAAAACCAATGCAGCCAATGTACCGCCGACTAATGCCATCAATGAGTTCACAGCGACTAAACCAGAGATACCTTGGATACTTTGTGCTGACATCACATTAAAACCAAACCAGCCAACAGTCAGAATCCACGCACCTAAAGCCAAAAATGGAATATTTGAAGGTGGGTGCGCTTGAATTTGACCTTGTTTGTTATAACGGCCAGCGCGCGCGCCTAATAAAACAACAGCCGTTAATGCTAACCAACCACCCATTCCATGGACAACAACAGAACCAGCAAAATCATGGAATGCAGTACCAAATTGGTTAGTAAACCAATCTTGAATGCCATAATGACCATTCCAAACGATGCCTTCAAAAAATGGGTACACAAAGCCAACCAATAAAAAGGTTGCCGCCACCTGCGGATTAAATTTCGCACGTTCCGCTATGCCACCAGAAACAATCGCTGGAATTGCCGCTGCAAATGTTAGTAAGAAGAAGAATTTAACTAGCTCAAAACCACTTTTAGCGGCAAGCACTTCAGCACCACTGAAAAAACTCACGCCGTAAGCGACACTATAACCAATGAAAAAATATGCGATGGTAGACACACAAAAGTCTACTAAAATTTTAACCAAGGCATTCACTTGGTTTTTGCTACGGACGGTACCCACTTCTAAAAATGCAAAACCTGCATGCATCGCCAGCACCATAATGGCTCCCAGCAAAACAAACAGCGTATCATTCGCTTGTATTAAGCTCTCCATATTAACTCCCTCGATAGTTTTAATAATCTGATTGACTCTATGATCAATTTATTGTGGTCGATTTGAAGCAAGTATTACGCCAAACCGCAAACTACTGATTATAAACGGCTTGTATTTTTTGGATAGGAAAATATGCACACAATTGGTGCTAACGCACGTGCGTCGCACAAAATAGGTGCAATAAATGATTTAAAGGATACTAGCGTTAGTATTCGTTAGGATATGTTTTTCTGCGTCTGGGTTACCTGCCCAAAAGTGGAAAAACTCCCGTACAACCACTAAAAACAAACGCCTATTTTTCTTAATTTCAAATAGTGGCAGTGTTGCATCAATCGTAGTGCGGTAGGCTATATTGTCTCTTTCTGGGGCATCACTTAAGCGGACAAGCAATATTTTGGCTAACTTAATGCGTGTATCAATCAGCGTTTGATCAGCAGCCTCATTACGGAGCGCCTTGGTATAGGCTTTTAATGCCCAACTATCTGTTCGACCAAACTTCTCTTCGTCAACGGTGTACCATAAGTCCGCTAATTGTGTTGCCAAGGGTTTCCAGTCAATGGGTAATGCGTCTTCTTTGGCAGCTTGGTTCAGCCTTGCAATAGCTTTTACATCTTCAGTCCAAAATGGAAAGTACTCTCGTGCAACCACTAGACTTTCTGGCCAATCATCTTCAGGGATGTTGTCCATAAGCTCTTCAACCAATGCGCGATAGACTTGGCCTGATTGCTCTTGATCAGCTAATAAAGGCATGAGCTGATTTAAAAAATTGACCCGCACTTTAAAAGTATCTGGGCCGAAGCCTTTGCTTTCTAGCAATTTGAGATACACTTCTAATGCTTGTTGTTCACGTTCTTGTACTGTCATTAATAGGACCACTTAAACGATTATTTCAATTGTCTTGCATAATACTTTGAAACATAACAACATTACAATATATAAATCATAATTTACTGACTAGAAAACAACGGAAATGTTCGAAATACTATTATTAGCTATCACCTTATTAATTGCTTGGTATTGGTTTGATGCTGTCACCAAACGTGACATTGCTATCTTTGTTGGCAGAGAACTAGCCGGTCGCTACCATTTGCAATTGCTTGATGATACGGTTGCTTGCAAAAAAATTGGTCTCGCACGCAACAGCAATGGCCAAGTGCAGTTAAAACGACATTATGCTTTCGAAGTCAGTGCAGATGGACGCAATCGCCTTGACTGCCACTTACAATTATTAGGGAAACAGTTACAAAGCTGGCATATCCCACCTTACCAACAACCGTTGCATTAACTCATGGCTTATATTGGTCGATTTGCCCCCTCGCCGACTGGCCCACTACATTTTGGCTCTCTTGTCGCAGCTGTTGCGAGTTATTTAGAGGCAAAAACCAACCATGGTCAATGGTTGGTTCGAATGGAAGACCTAGACCAGCCACGCGAAGTCGCTGGTGCAGCAAATGAAATCCTGCACACATTAACAGCATTTGGTTTTGAATGGGATGAGGATGTTACCTACCAAAGCCAACGTAACTTGGCATATGAAGCATTGCTGAGCGAATTAAAAGCATTGAACCGGGTCTACCCTTGCACATGCACACGAAAAGAAATTGCAGAAGTAAGCATGGCAAATGGCATTGAAGGCGCCATTTACCCAAAAACGTGTTTAAACCATGCTATCAAAAACAATCACCCAGTCGCTTGGCGCATTAAAACTGAAGACCATAACATTCAGTTTGAAGATGCCGTACAAGGCAGCTTTCAACAAAACTTAATGCAGGAGATCGGTGACTTCGTCTTAAAACGTGCTGATGGTTTATTTGCCTATCAGTTAGCCGTTGTTGTTGATGACGCCGCGCAAGGCATCACGCATATTGTGCGTGGTTCGGACTTGTTGACGTCAACCCCGCGGCAAATTTACTTACAAGAACAGTTGGGCCTTTTAACACCACATTACACACATATTCCCATTGCCACGAATGCGGCAGGTCAAAAGCTTAGTAAACAAACCTTGGCGCTAGGCATTAACCCACAAGAGAGCGTTATACAGCTATGGCAGTCGCTAGCATTCTTAAATCAACACCCACCGACAGATTTAAAAGAAGGGAATTTAGCGCAATGTTGGGAATGGGCAATGGCGAACTGGCAGCTAACAAAAGTACCAAAAATAAAGCAGATTGCAATATAGCTATAGCGCGCTATTCTTCCCGCGTTAATTGGTCATAATACAGGGCCAACCTTGCCATCCGCGTCATGGATCGCACCGATAACGTTGCGCCAGAAATACCATCAATCGCGCGATCTAAAAAAGCATTCTCTTTCAGCATTGCACCTTTATACTGTTGAAGAAAAGCTTTATAACGCACTTCAGCACCATGACTTTCGCGATAAACTAATACC